>NZ_AP011952.1:1582500-1687500 GCF_000828575.1 Methanothermobacter sp. CaT2
CAGCATTCTCTGTGTAAACCCTGTTGAGGACATCATTTACTGATGTCCTTATAAGACGTCCTCCGGTGACATTCTCCAGCGACTTTGATGCAACCACCGAGGACACAATGGGACCATCAGAGGATTTCAGGTAATGGTCTGCGAAAATCGATAGTATGGTCTGGTCCCTTATGAGTTCACCCCTCTCATCTATGAAGAAGATGGTGTCCCTATCGTTATCCAGTATAACCCCCATATCTGCGCCGGTTGCCTTCACAACATCTGCTATCATGGATATGCTGGAGGCATTCGCAAGGGGAAAGTTTTTACCAAATAGCGACCCTCTGAATGTTATGTTTATGGTCTGACAGTTGAGCTGGTTGAGTATATCTGCCTCAATGTTCCATGGGGACCCCTCATCGTAACCCAGGACCACCATAAATTCACGGTTTTCTACAGAGGGTGATATGAATTCAAGTATGGATTTGATATAGGAGTCAAGGTAGTTATTGACATATCGAAGCTTTCCAAGCTGATTCCAGTCTGCATAAACTGTGGGGCGTTGTTCAAGCGGAATTTCATGGTTGCTGAGGAGTTTTATGTTTATTTCATCTGCTCTCAGTGGGGATCGGGAGACATTTATCATCAGATGACTGTCAAACCGCTCCATGTGGTGATGTATAACAGGGACCGTGGAAACACCAAAATCAATAACATCAACTCCAGCAGCCATCAATCCTGTTCCTATGGCCCTCTTTATCATCTGAGATGGTGTATGTGCATCTCTACCTATCAGGACACGCCTGCAGCTTACGTAGTCACCTATCAACATCCCAAGGTTGAGGGCAAACGAGCAGTCTATGTCCCGGTTAACAGACCCCCTTATATCCTGGACGTACCTCGCCATTGGAATCACTGTTCAGCCACGATGGGATAATCTGAGTCAAGCAGGGAACCTGAGAGTATCCTGAGGTTGTTGCTGACGCTGCAGTGGGACCTGATAATGGTTGATGGTTCCAGGAGGGCACCACGGCCTATAATGGCACACCTTTCAACGATGCAGTTCTCTCTGATATCGCAGAATTCATCAATAACACAGTTTACAAGCTGGGAGCCTTCCTCAATTCTGCTACCATCAAAAATAACAGAACCCCTCACGAAGCTGTCACTTCCCACATAAACTCCGGGTCCAATCACGGTTTCCCTGCCTACGAATGCCCCATCATCTATCTCTGCACCATCACCTATAACCACGGGTCCAGCTATACGAACCCCCTCACCTATAACCACATCCTGACCCACCCATATGTCTCCAAATCGACCTGGAACCTCATTTAAAAGTTTACCTTCAGGCTGGGGTGTTATCTGACCATTGAGGGTGTCATGGTTGGCCTTAAGGAACGTATCTGGTTTACCCGCATCATTCCAGTAACCACTGAAAACGAATCCATATACCCCCCTGTTCTCCTCTATCAAAACAGGGAAAATGTCAGCTGAAAAGTCAGAGTTTCCTTCGGGTATGTAATCAAAGATCTCAGGTTCCATGACGTATATGCCCGCATTTGCGATTTTGCTGAAGACCTCCTCTGGACTGGGTTTCTCATGAAAACGTGTTATTCTCCCATCATCATCGAGAACCGCTATGCCGTAATGTGAAGGGTCATCAACTGGTGTGAGGGCCACGGTAACAAGTGCATTCTTCTTTCTGTGGAAACTGACCATTTGCTGGAGGTCAAGGTCAAAGAGCACATCTCCACTGAGGACGATAAAGGTCTCATCCATATCACTGGCCGCTGCCCTAACACCCCCTGCGGTTCCAAGGGGCTTCTTCTCGGATGAAAACCTGAAATCAAGGTCAGGATACCTTGAGGAGACATATGAACTTATCTGGTCCTCGAGATACCCCAGCGTCATTATAATCTTACTGTAACCAGAATCAATGACCCTCTGAATTATATAATCCAGTATGGGTCTATTTGCAACAGGTACAAGTGGTTTGGGTCTTGAAAATGTTAAAGGTCTTATCCTTGTACCCTTACCCCCCGCCATGACAACCACAGATGTCATGGATAATATTATGTTGGCCTCATCTAATAAGTATTTTCAGCCAGTGTATAATATGTTATGAATAAATAAACTTATTTTAAGATAAACTCTGGGAAACGTTAAGAAATAAACCTATTTTAATGTTATGAATAAATAAACTTATTTTAAGATAAACTCTGGGAAACGTTAAGAAATAAACCTATTTTAAGAGCCATTTAAGAAATTTGAGGACCTCGGGAACCCCTGACACATAAAAGGAGGCCGAATCCTTTATTTCATCGGGTATCTCCTTTGAGAGCACAATCACTGATGCAGCTTTGAGTCCTATTTCAGATTCTAGTTTTCTGAGTTCCCTGAAGGCATCGGCATCGGTGACGTCGTCTCCAAGGTACACTGCAGATGATACGTCTGATTCCTCTATGATTTTCCGTACTATGAGGCCCTTGTTGTACGCCACTGGGGGTTTGAGCTCAACAAGCATTCTCCCGTGATCCACACGTATTCCTCTGGATTCAGGCATCTCTCTTAGAGTATCCATTATCCTTTTCTCTGTCAGTTCCGGGTCAGTGCACTGCCTGTAATGTATGGAATAGCAGATACCCTTATCCTCGAATATGATATTCTCATCGGGGGATTTCTCCTTGAGTTCAAGGGCACATTTTTTGATGAGGGGAATGTACTCCTCAACCTCTCTGAAGCGCTCATACCTCCCATTTACAATGTACTCAAGGCCATGGTTTCCAACATATATTGCCTCTGGAACACCTACCATCCTGAGTGCCTCATGCACGGGCCTTCCACTTATAAAGGCAAGTACACTGTAGCGTTCTGAGATTTTCCTGAGAACATCCCTCATCTCTTCATCTACGCGGGCTTCAGAGGGTGTTGGTGCTATTTCACTTATTGTACCGTCGATATCAGTGATTATAGCTGTCCTGCCGGGATTCTTCAGGTATTCGAGTTCATGAAGAAAATCAAATAAATACTCAGGCATCAAGGGCACCTTTAATTCTGTTGAATGTGATGTAGGGGTCGCTTCCGATGACTGAACTTCCAAAGAGTTCCATACCGCCCATATCAGATGATGCTGATGCAATGTTTCCACGGTCTATGATTCTTATGATGCCAGGGATCTCCATTTCTGCATTAAATGGGTGCATGGACATGTTGAAGCTGTAGACGCCACATTCATCTATCAGGCACCTTAATATCTTGAAGAGGTGATTCTGGAGATCAGAATCCCTGGAGGCATCTGTCTTAAAGTTTATGATGATCTCCTTTTCCTTAAGGGGGGTTATACTTGCATATACACACGCAGCTCCTGTTTCAGCACCAAGTCCAAGGGCCTGGTGGACTGAAAAGACATCATCATGGTATGATGAACCATAACGTTCCCTGTATCTCCTGGAGACATCATCAAGGAATGCAATCCGTGCATAGGGTCTCCTGCCCAGGAGAAGCTGCATGTGGCCGTGGATCTGGGATGCCCCTGCCCGTGGGAGGCAGTTCCATACCAGGAATGGAAAAATGAAATCCTGAGGATTTCTCTGCCATTTTAAACCATTCTGAGGCGGTTATGAGGTAATCTGAGAATTCCTCCAGGGTGAAGTCAAGGGGGTCATGTTTTCTGAATATCAGAAGGCCGCTCCATGCATCGTACTTGGCTATGTTTGATGCTGTAATGGAGTGCTTTCCCACAACACGTCCGAAATCATCTTCAGGTGTGTACAGTTCTGGTTTGCAGAAGTCACACCTCTTTTTATCCTCGATAAGTTCATCAAGAACCTTTCTGGCGGGTTCAGTATCCATGGCAGGCTTTTTAAGGCGCATGGAATTAAAAAGTGATCCTTCACCAGTCCAGCGGTTGTATGTGCTTATTATCCTTTGATTTTCAGCAGATTCAATAAATTTTGTCCCAAACCTCTCTTTGAGGCTTTCACTCACCTTAAGGTGTCCTTCACCACATTCAACATGGTATATGCGGTTGAATATCTCATAGAGGTCCTTCTGCTCTCTTTTGAGATCCAGGAGATGGTCCTTGAGATGGGTTATCATGGTAAATGATATAATTATTCAGATTTATCCGTTTTTCTGAAACTTTTCAAGTATCCTGCGGTAAACCATCCTCTCATCGTCACCTGATTTCTCATATATCATCCTTATGATCAGCTCAGGGGTGCTCCTTGCAAGATAGTTTATCCTGGGTGTTCTATCCACAATGAGATTATAGTTCTCATCAAGCCCCCTTGCCTCGATACCATCAACCCGCACATCCACGTACTTGAGTATTTCACGGGCCATGTGGGTCACAATAACTGCAATGGATTCAGATTCCATTATGAATTCTATGAAGGTTGCTATGATCTTCACTGCGGCATCAAGTTCGGTTATTGCCTCAAGTTCATCGAGAAGTATGAGCTTTGAGCTTCCACTCATTGTCACAGGGGTGAAGGTCCTTATGAATGACTCGAAGGCACCTGCATCCAGGGACCTCTTCTTTGAGATGAAGTGAATCTCCTCAACTGGCCTTACCCTGGCCTCAAGTGCACATACTGGAAGCCCCATCTGGGCCATCATTGTCACCTGGGCAAGTGTCTCAAGAAGGGTTGTTTTTCCCCCACTGTTGGCACCGGTGAGGAGCACAACATTATCAGGGTTACCCAGTTCATAGTCAATTCGCTGCGGTTCTTCTGATCCAACAAGGTTGAGGTGCAGTGCCCCCCTGAGGATGATCTCATCACCGAATTCCGGTTCAATGAGCCCGTAATCATGTGCGAAGAGGCCAAGGGCGAAGCGGTAGTCAAATTCCATCAGATCCCTTATTTCATTTTCAACGGCTTCTCTGAGTTCACTGAGCCTTGATGCCGCATCGACCCTCCTTTCAAACCTCCTTATATTTCTTGATGCTGATTCAAGACGTTTAACCCTTTCGAGTTCCCGCTGATCGATCTTGAGGGGATACGATTTTATGAAGGGATCGAACTCAACACCTGTCTTTCTCTTTATCATCTCACAGGCCTTTTTGAGGACATCATTGAATATCCTCTCCAGTTTACCGGTCATGCCCTGATTGAGGAGGGCCAGGACCTCCTCGCCTTTAAGGTCAATATCCTTTATGAGGTTCCTTAATTCTGAATCAGCCCATGCCTTCACAGAGTTCACGGCCTCATCAATGTCAACTTCTTCCTCTTCAAGGTTACCCAGATCATCCATTATTGCGACGACCTCATCAAGACAGGTTTCCATACCCAGAATCCGTTTGATTTCAAGGGCACCGCGCAGGAGGTCAATGTTCGCCCTGAAGTATCCGAGGACATCCTCCGGCACAATCTCATGTCGCTCTGAATCTGCTGTGACCATCACCGTGTTGAAGGTGTCCTCCAGGTCAATCATTCCCTCGGAGTAGACATAGATTATCAGCTCGTATTCATCGAGTTCGCCCTGTTCAGGGTTCATTATCACGGGATGGTAACGGTTGAGGCCCATGTCTATCATGTGATCATAGTCCTCTCTTGTCTCCACCAGTATGGCCCTTGATGGATTGAATGGGGGCTGGGGGTTTTCAGGCCTTTTAATTTTTTTCAGGAGATCCCTTAAATCTTCAACAGGTAGTTCAGAGACCATTTTCTTTGATTCCATGACCATTTCAACATGGCTCTTAATGGCATCAGTATCTGTTGAGGGGTGGAGAAGCATTAGCCGGTTACGGGCATAGTCGGTATGGGCATATGAACTGATGGTCTCAACTATTTCCTGGTAAATCTGAAAAGCCCTTTCAGTTTTCAGGAAGGAGGGAACAGGATTTCCCAGGAGTTCACGGGTTATTTCGATGGCCTTGCGCTGACTTATACCTTCAATTGATGCGATTCTATCAATTTCAAGGTTTTCAACCGCCTTTAAAAGCTCCTTTTCTCCCCCGAGTTCGTCTATTATCTTCTGCGCCAGCCTTTCCCCTATCCCGCTGACATCTGTGAGGGCTTCCCCGACAGAATTCATGGACTTCATCATACCCACTATGAGGAGTTACTGGAATATATATGAATTCAGAGTGCACATGGAAAGTATTCCAGGTGGGCATCTGTAAGGACCCATTATTCTGCAAGACCCCTCCTGAAGTGTGATGCCGTTACCCCTGAGGGACTTTCCATTACAATGCGCTCCTTGATATCCAGTATCCTTTCAGGTGATTGGAGGGCACTCACATATGATTCAACAAGTAACCCGGTCCTTCTGGGGGATTGAATACGGCAGTCGATGGAGAAGTTCCTGAAGCCCGCACCAAGAAGGGAGGGTAAAAAGTCAATGAGGCAGGTCTCCCTTGAATTCATGATTACCGTTTCACAGCCAAGGAGCTGATTTATGGGAAATACAGCGCCCCTACTGTCCATGATCCCCCACCTGGAATCGGTGGATGTATCGAAGTCAGGGGGTGCAAGTTTCCAGAGATTGTCCCGGGTCACCATTGCGGTGAGGTTCCCATGGACGATTATTTCAGAGGGTACCTGAATCCTCTGAAGGTCCTTCCAGGATAGTTCAGGTGAGAGGGTCAGGAGGTGGAACTTGCCTGATAGGAGGGCCGCTGATCGGCTGTTGAAAATGTTGAGGGCGGGTGATCCATAAACCTTCACATCACAGTTTATCAGGTCAGGGATACCGTAACCACCCACCATGAGGTCCATGGAGAGGTCCCCTTCAATTTCAAGGAGTCTTTCAAGGAGCCAGTCATGGGTTATGTCAGGCCACTTCCATACAGTTTCAGCACCGTATCTGGATGAAACCTCAGAGGCCCTCTCCAGAACACCTATGATGTCGTCATCATCACAGATCCTGAAGTCACCATGAACCTGGGGTTCCAGGTAAACCCTACCTGCACCGGCCCTCAGGGCGGATTTCATTGCCTTGAGGTCCTCAACATAGACGGATATACAGGGCTCCTCTGGAAGTCTCCTGGCAGGGTGATCAAATTCAGGCTTTGGATGGTGATGGTGGGGTCTTCTCTCTCTGAGTATCCTTCTTTCGACCCTCATCAGAAGTTCCCTTCTGAGGGCGTTGAGGCGGCTGAGAGGGTAGAATAGCCCCCCAGGGTACCTGAATTCGGTTAAGGTAAGTCTGAATGGTTTATCCCCGGCCCTCAGCAGGTGGTCCTTTATTGTATCCCCCTGGAGTGGTCTTTTGAGGGCCCTCTCAAACTGTGTTTCAACCGATTCCCTGAGCCTCAACCCATTCATCATCCATTCTGCGGTTAGATCCACCATTCCCTCTTTATCTGCAGTGAATTTCAGTTCAATATCCCAGCACTTTCCTGGAGATGATCTTTTGAGTTTTTCAGTGAATTGCTGGAGGCTCTTCCGCCCTGTAAGGTAAACCCGTGTACCCTCTTTTACAGGTCCTGAAGGAACTGAGAGTAAGCTGCCATCGTAGCTATGGGCATGGACATACATTCCTTTACCTGTTCCCTGAAAGAAGAGGCCATCACCTGGTTCTGGCTTTATACGGGAGGTTATCCTTATATGGGCCCTGCCACCTGTGTACCTTTCAACATGGCCCACAGGGAGGCCCCTGTCACCTGGGTATTCCCGTCCCATGAAGTTCTCCCTGAAGAGGTGTCCTCCGGTGAGTGTCCTGTTGAAGGTAAGCCTTAGCTTCTCAAACTCCTCCTGTGATGGCTTCCACCCACCCCTCTTTATCTCATCAAGGGCCCTTCTGTAGACGCTCACTGTGGTGGCAACGTATTCAGGGGACCTCATCCGTCCCTCTATCTTCAGGGATCGGACTCCGGCTTCAACCAGTTCCTTGAGGTGCATGTAGGCTGAGATGTCCCTTGTGGATAGGAGGTACTCCTCCCTTAGTGGCACCCTCCTCTTTGAGGGTTTTAACTGAACGAGTTCATACCTCTTTCTGCATGGCTGGGCGCACCGGCCCCTGTTGCCGCTTCTACCACCTATAAATGAGGATAGAAGGCACTGGCCAGAGTAACTGTAGCATAGGGCTCCATGTATGAAAACCTCAAGCTCCACGTTTGATTCAGTCGCTAGGGCCCTGACCTCATCAATGGAGAGCTCCCTTGCAAGTATAACCCTCTCAAGGCCCATCTTCTCAGCCCATCTTATCCCCGCCCTGTTGTGTACGGTCATCTGGGTTGAGGCATGGAATGGGAGGTCAAGGGATAACTCATCCCTCAGAACCAGGAGTGCGGGGTCCTGTATGATCACAGCGTCCGCACCTGCACTGGAGAGTTCCTGGAGGTATTCAGCAACATCTGAAAGTTCAGAGTCCCTTAGGAGGGTATTGACAGTTACATACACATTTCTGTCATGCAGGTGGGCGTATTCCACTGCCTCACGAATTTCCCGCAGGCTGAAGTTCTCTGCATAATGCCGTGCACCGAAGTCCTTCCCTGAGAGGTAGACGGCATCGGCCCCTGCATTGATGGCGACCCTGAAGGAATCAGGCGAACCTGCAGGTGCAAGGAGTTCAGGGATTTCCAAGTACTGTTACCTCCAAACAAAATAAGGATTTATTTTATCTCCTCAAGGACCTCGGTAACTATCTTAAGGAATTTCTGTACAAGGGCCCTGTTCTTCTCCTCACTGGCCCTGACACGGTCCTCTTCAATTTTTCTGTGAATCGCAATTGCATATATATCTGCAAGGCGCTCCATTACCTCAAGATCCCTTTCATCGTAGTCCCCATCCTTCCCTGAAACTGCGAGTATTCCCACAAGTTCACCATTGAGTAGAGCGGGGCATGCCAGGAAGTTCTTTATTTCAATGTGACCCTCAGGGACCCCAGTGGATTCAGGGTGTGAGGAGGGGTCATTTACGAGAACCGGTTCCCTTTTCCTGAGCACAAGGTTCCAGAGACCACCCATCTCAGTGGATTCGGCGTCCGGATGACATTCCTTCCCCACCTCCTCTGATGGGAAGTAATTCCTCAGGCTGCCGTCTGACTCAAAGAAGCCAGCCATGCAGTATCTGCTGCCTGTCAGTTTTTTAGCCCTTTCAATTATGCTCGCAGATATCTCCTCGAGTGAAAGGGGGGATAAGAGTTTCTTTGATACCTCTGCAAGGCTTTTGTTTATGGCAGTCTCCCTTTCAAGAGCCCTTCTTGCAACTTCCTTTTCGGTGACGTCCCTGTGGACACCCACAACCCCATTTATATTGCCCTCAAAATCACGGAGAGGTGATAGGGTTGTTTCAAAATGAGAGTTATCCATGGGCTTCCAGACCCACTCATAGCTAACGGTTTCCCCCTTAAGTGCCCTTTTAATCATTTCGCTGTGAATCCTGTCCCCGAAGACCTCGCTGACCTTTTCGCCCTGAACTTCATCTGCATCAAGGCCGTATTCTGCAAGCGGCCCGGGTGATATCATGGTTAGCCTTTCATCGCTGTCGGCAGTGAACAGTATATCCCTTATTGATGAGAGTATGGCCCTGAAGAGTTCATCGTTCTCTGCAAGCCTCCTCTCCAGCTGGTGTTTGTGGAGTGCGACCTCTATGACGCTGTGGAGTTCCCGGTCCTCAAAGGGCTTTATTATGTATCCAAAGGGCCCTGTTATCTTGGCCCTTTTGAGGGTTTCCTCGTCGGAATAGGCGGTTATATAGATTATGGGAACCTTCATCCTTTTGGTTATCTCCTCGGCAGCCTCTATACCATCCATGTCCCCCTTGAGGACAATATCCATCAGTATGATGTCTGGCCTTGTTTTTTCAGCCATTTCAACGGCCTTTTCACCGGTGGAAACTGTGGCTGTAACCTGGTAACCCAGGGATTCAAGGCGCTGGCTTATATCAATGGCAACTATGCTCTCATCCTCAACCACCATGACCTTGGCTTTTGACATGTTCCACCTCTATAATAAAATTAATACTATAATTCTGTATCTAAAGCATTATAAAGTTATGTCATGATTCGTGTCATGATTTCAACCCATAGGGGAAGATATTTTACCTTCGCCGATAGATTAATCTCTATGTACATATGCTTTGAGGGAATTGATGGGTCAGGTAAGACAACACATTCCGTACTCACCGCGGAGTGGCTCAGGGAAAACGGATACAGGGTCTTTAATGTTAGGGAACCAACAGACTCCAGGATAGGGGGCATCATAAGGGAGATGCTCTCCAGTCCAGATGCCAGGACCCCCGATGGGCAGAGGATACTGGCATTACTCTTTGCAGCGGACCGCCTGACCCTCAGGAGTAAAATTGAGGGGGAGTGGAGTGGAAGTGTTGTGGTGAGTGACAGGTGCTACTATTCCAGCATGGTTTACCAGGAACCCGCTGAATGGGTTTCTGAGATAAACAGGTTTGCACCACAACCTGATATAGTCATACTCCTTGATCTTGATGTTGAACTGGCAATGGAGAGATGTGGCGGTACCGATGAATTTGAGGACCCATCATTTCTTTCACGTGTCAGGGAGAGGTACCTTGAACTCGCCGATAAAAATGAATTTTACATTGTTGATGCAGCAAGGGGGCTCAACATCATCCAGAGGGATATAAGGAGGATAATCGCCCCCTATCTTGGAATATGCCCTGATGGGATAAGATAGATTCAGGAGGATGCATTTATTTTTCCTGGGACCCTGGATTCTCGAGTTCCTCTATCCTCTTTCTGATGGACTCAAGGATACGTTCCCTTGCCCTTTCAAGTTCCTCCAGCTCACCCCTCAAGACGGGCCCATCGTCTGTCTGTATCAGTTCAACCTCGTATTCATCAATTATCTCAGCCATTGTTGTGTGTGTTATGCCTGGCGGAAGTCTCATGTCGTACAGCATCTAAACACCTTCCATGTAGTCTCTTACAGGTCCCAGCATGTTAATAAGGTAATCTGAGACCGCATTCTTTAGATCCAGCGGGTGAAGGTCGCCGCTGGAGTAGGTATTGAGGAGTTCGTCAAGGTCCAGTTCAAGGTCACCCCCAAATTTCTCGGGGCGCCTTATGGTCATCCTGCCATATTCTGGCATTATAAAGTACTTCACGATTTCGATGATTGGGTTACCCTCCACCTCCCCCATGGGACAGTAACTCCCCTTCACCTTTTCCCTTATCTCATCGGGGGAGTCGTCCACTGCAATGAAGTTACCCTTGCTGGAGGACATCTTTTCTGAACCGTCGGTTCCGTGGAGCAGTGGGGTGTGTATGCATACCGGTGCATCGAAACCGAGCCTTGGGAGGTTCTCACGTGCCAGCATATGTATCTTTCGCTGCTCCATTCCCCCCAGCGCCACATCCACATCAAGGTAGACCATGTCGATGACCTGCATGAGGGGGTAGATAACCTCTGCAACCTTGTGGTCCTCTGATTCCCTTGTTATCTGGGCCATGCTCCTCCTGGCCCGAAGGAGTGTTGTTATGAGGGCCATTCTGTATACCAGGTCTGTGTACTCTGGCTGCGTCTGGAAGGATGAACCCAGGATGAACTCGGTCCTATCAGGGGAGAGTCCAAGTGCCAGGAAGCATTTTCTGTTGTAATCGGCCATCTCCCTTATCCTCTCCATGCTGCCCTTACCATTGAGGTATGCATGGTAGTCGGCAAGGAGTATCTTGACCCTGAAGCCGGCATCCTGCATTTCCCTCAGTTTCCTTATGGTTATGGCGTGTCCCAGATGAACCTTACCTGAGGGCTCATAGCCTGTGTAGACAACAGGTTCATCCTTCTTAAGGACCTCCAGCAGTTCATCGGGTGTTATGACCTCAAGAACATCACGGGTTATGGTGTTGAGCGTATCATCCATCAGATCATTCCTCCGCCTCATCAATGATGTAGAGTCTCTTCTTAATTTCTATAACAGGAACCTGTTCTCCTATCTCAAGTTTTGATGTGTAACTGTCAGCTTCAAGGTCCACGGGTTCAAATGTTTCGGGGTGAAGCACCTGTATCCTTCCAGGGGATCTTGCAGTCACCGTGGTTGTCTTAACATCACCGGCCCTCGCAACGAGGTCAATATTTTCGTATTCTCCCCAGAGTATGTTCTTCACGTCACGGGTCTCAAGGTCCTTCACAGCCACACCACGCTTTCTGAGGTCAAGGACCGTGAGCATGCGGTCCTGGTGCAGGAGGAAGTCTCCTCTTCTGAAATCAGGGAGTCTGAGTGATATCCATGTCCTGTAGAGTCCCTTACCGCTTGACCTATCCTGCCCCATTAGCCGTGGTGACTCACTGGCAATACCGCCGAGTTCCTCCCTGAGGGCGCTCACAACCTTTCTGGCGGATTTATGGGATCCTATGTAATAGTCGACCCCCTCCTTCACCTCAACCCTCTGGGGGAGGTATGCCAGCTTATCCCTCCTTGAGAGCTTCAGGAGGGTCCTTTTAACTGTGAGGTCGGCCCTTTCTATTTCTGATTCAGCCAGTTCCCTTCCATCGGCCCTTAACTGTATCACAGCCTCGTAGTAGCCTGATGCCTGTTTGCTGCAGGCCGGGCAGGCAGTGTTTGTGAGGCGGACCTCCACCCCGTACTCCTGGCTCACCATCCTTCCAAGGACCTCAGCATCCACCTCCACCAGGCACTGGTAGATGGTGCCCCTCTGCTGTATTATTTCCAGTTCGATTTCAGGGTTTTCAACAGGGGGTTCCCAGCTGATATTCTCCTCAAGGGCCCGGTATACTATTTCCTCCTCAGGGAGGCCCTCATCCACCCACTGGCCACTTATCAGCTTCGCATGGCAGTGGCTGCACACATAAACCTCTATTCTGGAGGGAATGCTGAGGATGGTGTAGTCCTCAAGGAAACAGTCCCTGCATAGTCCATCATATAATTCAGAATCAGAACTACCGCATCTGACACAGAACATTTTCTATAGCTGCTCCTCTATCTTCTCTAGACGTTCTTGAGGGGCGCCTTGGCACCGCATGCCTCGCACTTGAGAAGGGATATCCGCCCCTCCCTGATTATCCTTGTATCGGGTCTGTTGCATTCGTGGCATATGACGAATTTGTTGACGTAGTCCTCTATCCTCTCGTTTATGAGAAAGTGGGTGAATTTACCCTGGAGTATGGCCCTTCCACCCTCAAGGTTACCTGCGGTACCCAGTTCCCTCAGAAGGAATTTCAGAAGGTGCTGGGGGTCCCTGTTGAGGGCATCTGCGACCTCCCTGAAGTTCTGTATGAATGTCCTGTTTCCCTGTATAACTGAGTACGCCTTTGGAACCTCGAAACGTTTTGTTTCAAATACCTCTGGGGGCAGCTGCTCTATGGCCCTTTCAAGTAATTTTTCGTAATCATCCATAATCTATACCTCCGGTAAAAAGTGTGTAATGGAAAATTCAGACCACCTTAAGGTATCCCCTGGCGGGCTCAAATATTGCGCCCTTGTCCTTGAGGATCCTTATCAGTTCCTCAACCTTTTCCTCACTCACGTTATATCTATCCATCATCTCAGTTATAAGAATATTGGTGGGTGCCCTGCCACCGTAGTCCTCCTCGTATTCCCTTATGAGTTCAAGTAGCAGGCGGAACTTGTCCCTCTCAGATTTGGGTGTTCTCCCCTCAACCTTGTCGATGTCTATCTTACCTGTCTCAGGGTCGTACCCCACCTGTTTCAGGCATGCCTGGGACAGCTTTATGGCCTTTCTGGCGTCCTCTGCCTCCACGTGTTCCTTGAGTTTTATCTTTGCACTGGCCTCTGAGAGTCGCACAAGGGCCTCCAGCTGCCTTGCTGTTATGGGGACCGGCGAGTCCTCATCGGCTGCGCTGGCCCTCATTGATACGTAGAAGTCCTCAAGGACCTGCATCGCCTCATCTGTCAGCACTGGCCTCACATTCTTCCTTGCATAGGCTATGTACTTCCTCAGCAGTTCTGGATCTATTTCAAAGGGGGTGTGGTCCTCCTTATGTGTTTTCAGGATGTGCCTTGCAAGTTCCCTGTCCTTCTCCTCATCGGGTTTGTCTTCCACAACGAATATCAGGTCGAAACGTGACAGTATGGTTGATGGAAGGTCTATCTGTTCTGCAATTGATTTGTAACTGTCGAATCTCCCGAATTTTGGGTTTGCGGCTGCCAGGACAGAGCACCTTGAGTTGAGGGTTGCCATTATACCTGCCTTGGCTATGCTTATGGTCTGCTGCTCCAGTGCCTCGTGGATGGCTGAACGGTCCTCATCACGCATCTTATCCAGTTCATCCACACAGACGTTACCCTTATCCCCCAGGACAAGGGCACCGGCCTCAAGGGACCATCCACCGAATTCATCCCTCACAGCCGCGGCGGTGAGCCCAACCCCTGAGGTACCCTTACCGCTTGTGTATATCCCCCTGGGGGCCAGCTTTGACACGTACTTGAGCATCTGGGACTTACCTATACCCGGGTCCCCGACTATGAGGATGTGTATGTCCCCACGGAGGCGGGTCTTATCATCGAGCTCCTTCCCGGTCCCCCCAAAGAGCTGAAGTGCTATGGCCTCCTTTACCTCACGGTAACCGTGTATTGATGGTGCGGTGGACCTTATGATCTTCTCGTATATGTTGGGGTCGGCTGCAAGCTCCCTTATTTTTTCCTCGTCCTCCTCACTTATCTGGAGCTCCTCAAACTCCTGTTCAAGGAACTCGGTGTAGTTTCCGTATATGAAGTTCTTGAACCGCCTGGTCCTCTCATCGCGGACTGTCCTCAGTGTACCTGTGACCCTCACAATGTCCCCGGGGGTGAGGGTGTCAACCAGGTCATCCTCAAGGACGACTGTTATCTGGCGGGGCTGCTCACCACCTGAGAGGTTCTCAAGTGGCTCCTGGAGTTTCAGTGTCTGGGTGTCCAGGAACTCTGATTCGTCCTGCAGGAGCCTGAAGGACCTGCCACCACACTCTGAGCAGAGTGATGGCTCTGTGATCATGTTGGTGGACTGGCTGACCTCGTGGAGCCTCATGCAGCCCCTGCACTCAAAGACGGCCTTAACTATCCTGGGTCTTATCTCATCTGTCTTCCTAACAATACCGTCAACTGCAACGAATTTACCTATGAATTTACTCCGGAGCTCCCTGAGGGGTATGACGTTGCTGACCCCACTGAACCTTATGTTGAGGTCCACGTTCTTCCTCAGGGGATCAATGTTCCTTATGGCCTTCTGGGCGGCCCTTATCACATCGTCTGGTTTTTCAATTAGAAGGTCTGCAAGGTCGGGGTCGAACATTTCAAGGTCAAGGTAGTCGACTTCAATGGATCTGACGTTGGGATACTTCTCTATGGACTCAAATACCCTGTCCTTGTACTCCTTGAGTGAAAAGAATTCTTCGAATTTTGTGAGTGTCTTGCTCTTATCCACGGTTTTCATCATGAAAGTATATTATAACGACATTATAAAACCTTAATTGAGTGAGTGAACTAGCCCTTATGAACATGAAGATTTTTTTCACAGTCACTGAATGTAAGGTGAGATCATGAAGAGATCAAGGATAAACCTCTTTAAGGTAACATCAATGACCATATCAATTCTGGGAGTGCTTCTCATAGCGGGGACCATACTGATATTTGTATATATAGGTGTCGATGCGGTATCTGATGCCATATCTGGGAGTGTGGAGAAGGGTGCTGAGTACGATGAACTCGCAAAGCTCCAGAGCGATTACTCGTCACTGAAGGTCCAGTATGACTCGGTTAAAAAGGAGGTCTACCAGAGGAACAACGATAACCTGACAAAGACGTACCTGAATGCTGAGATAGAGCTTGTGAAGGCCAAGTCAGCGATTGATGACGTTAAAAGTGCTCTGGAGACAAACAAACCAAAATCTGAGGTTGATGATCGCATAAAAACAGCCAGGTATCAGCTTCAGGTTGCCTCACAGGCCCTGAATGATCTGAGGGTCCTCATGTGAGGCTGAGGGTTCTCTCCCATTTTTCCTTGAAGTTCCGCCCGACCTAATGGATGATTCTCTCCCATTTCCTTCTACCCTTGAAGTCCTGCCCCACAATGTACATCTCTGCGCTTGCCTTTCTTGATGAGGCGGGTTTTGTTGTTTTGAGTTTCCAGAAATCCTTCTTCATTTCCTTTATGACTTTATCGAGTTCAGGGCCCTGGAATGCCTTGATCAGGATGTTCCCCTTCCTTTCAAGGACCCTGTAGGCTATATCAAGGACATTTTCAACAAGATCCACCGAGCGGAGATGATCGATGTCCCTTATACCTGAAAGGGATGGGGCAGCGTCTGATATGACCACATCTGCCCTTCCACCAAGCTCCTCAATTATCCTCTCCTTTATCGCAGGGTCTGTGAAGTCCCCCCTTATGGCCCTGAAGTTCTCGGCGGGGAAACCCTTTATCCTCTGGAGGTCAACTGCAACCACAAGTCCCTCATCACCTACCTTCTCAAGGGCGACCTGTGACCATCCCCCGGGGGCGGCCCCGAGGTCAAGGACCCTGTCACCCTTCCTTATCAGTTTGTAGCGGTTGTTGAGCTGCAGTAACTTGTAGGATGCCCTTGAGCGGTAGTTCTCCCTCTTGGCACTTTTGTAGTAGTGGTCCTTTTTCCTTTCAGCCTGCCATCGTTTTCCCATGGGGTCACCTCCTGAAGTTCAGTGATCTGCAGACAGGCGCCCCTGTCCTGATGATCCTGGCATCAAGTTTTTCACCGTCAATTTCAAGGATCATGACGCTTGGATCTGTGAGGCGGGGCACTGTAGGACTTCCAGGGTTGAGGAGGAGCATGTCCTCAAGTTCGGTTATGAAGGGCTGATGTGTATGTCCGCTTATGAGGACATCTGCACCAAGCTCAAGCCCCAGGTACCTCAGCTGCTGGGTATCACCACGGGGGTAGACCTCCCCATGTATGAGGCCCACCCTGTATGCTCCGATCTCAAATACCCTTGATCTGGGGTTGTCTACACCATATCGGCGGTCCATGTTTCCCTGAACGCACTCAACAGGTGCAAGGGTTTCAAGGTCACTCAGAACATCCGGTGAGGTCAGGTCACCGGCGTGGAGTATAAGTTCAACGTCCCTGAAGGCCTCAAATACTGCCTCAGGGATTTCATCTGCCCTGTCAGGGATGTGCGTATCTGATATAACACCTACTAGCATTCTCACTCTCCTTATGTAGATTATGGGATGGATTCTTGGTTGATATCAGCCGGGTAAGCAATAAGATTACACAGTCCTATATCTTTTTTATTTTTAAAATAAGTTTTCTGACGGATCTGTATCTGGGCTGGGAATAAAATGTACCCTGTCGGGCTGCCCTCTGATTCCAGAGGTATCTGTATTTCTGACCTGTATCGATACCCTAAGGTATTATGAGAGGAAAAAATAAATGGGGTGGTGGTTATCGAACAAATTCCCTAAATTCACAGGTACGGTCACCTAGGCCCCAGCACCTGACCTCACGGAGGTCAACCAGTCTCCCGCTCATTGATTCAAGTATTCCTGCAAGGAGGCCCCCCTCAAAGTGACAGAGGGCCTTACCTGAAGCAGGAAGCCCTGCACAGCTGAGACACTCATCAACCCTAAGGCGGTAGGGGTTCTCTTCAAGAATCTCAAGCTCACCGACCCTGTTATCATGGAGGAATTTCACGGCCTCATCAGTGTTTTTCAAACCCATACTTCGTCCAAGGTCCTTACCACTCTTGTAGAGGATACCGTTGGCCCCCTCCCCTATGATGGAGTAGGGCATGAACCTCAGTATCCTGAACAGTTTTATATCTGTCATGGTACCAAGGGATGGTCTTTCCACCACAAGGTCTCCAACATCATACATATCTATCACCTTTTAATAAAGACCATCTCATAATATTTAAATCTTTATTATTACTGGAGTACCTAAAAAATAGTAATAAGTCGGAGAGAATTATTATATCTGGCAGCATGGTCACAGTTCTTCATCACGGATTAAAAAATTAATGATCAGTCACCGGCAAGGAAACCCCCTATGGCACCACCGATGCCCATGAAGATCATTGAAACAAAGAGGAGCACCAACACAAGCACTGCGCCGGCGAATGCTCCGATGAATAATCCTCCGAATCCTCCAAGAACGGCACCAAAGATTGTTAAGAGAATCGCGAGGACTATGCCGCCAAAGGCACCGGCAACCGTGGCATTCCAGAACCCACCAGTGGCACCTTCCCTCACAATGAGGCCAACAACAAAACCCGCAAGGAACAAGCCAAGGACAGAGGCCTGGTCAATAAACGGGCTAAGGATGATCGGAAAAACAACTGCAAGTATGAATCCAGTAATGACAGCTCCCCACTTAACCATATAAACACCATAACAGTTTATGTCAAGCTATCCTAAAAAACTTTTAGATTTATAGACACCTCCTGACATAATATTATACATGCCCGGGGAATCTATGGCAGTTGTCTTCCCACATCACCTCATGGAGAATCATCCTGCTGCAGAGAAAACATCAGACTTCATTGTGGTGGAGGACCAGCTCTTCTTTGGAGACCCTGTATTCAACCTGAGGTTCCACAAGAACAAACTCCTGCTGCACAGGGCATCCATGCGCTACTATTATGACCACCTGAAATCAAGGGGCCTGAATGTCACCTACATAGATTACACGCCGGACCCTGACATGGGGTACCTCAGGGACCACCTTGAGGGATATGAGAGGGTCTACACAATGGAACTCCTTGACCATGAACTTGAGAGGAGATTGAGGCGGCTCTGCAGTGAAACAGGTACAGAACTCCTTGAGATTGAGGGGCCATTCATCTTCAGAAGGAGGCTCATGGACAGTTACTTCAGGGATAGCAGGTTCTTTCTCACATCATTCTACATAAGGGAGAGGAAGAGGCTCTCCATTCTCATGGAAAACTCCAAGCCTAAGGGCGGTAAATGGACATTTGATAGGGAAAACAGGAGGAGGCTGCCGCGGGGAATGAATATTCCAAAACCCATAGAAATGCCTGAAAACAGTTATGTGCGTGAGGCCCGGGGTTACGTGGCTGAGCGCTTCCCTGATAACCCGGGCTCCATGGAACACTTCAACTACCCCACAACCCACAGGGAGGCCCGGATATTTTTGAGGGATTTCACAGAAAAAAGGCTCAGAAACTTTGGAAGCTACCAGGACTTCATATCCCGTGATGAGACGTTCCTCTTCCACTCTGTACTCTCTTCCTCACTCAACATCTGCCTCCTAACACCCATGGAGGTTCTGAAAGCAGTGCTATCTGCAGACGCCCCCCTCAATTCTGTTGAGGGATTTGTGAGGCAGGTCATGGGCTGGAGGGAGTTCATAAGGGCAGTTTACATCCTTAGGGGATCATATCAGAGGACCAGGAACTTCTTTAACCACAGTGAAAGACTGACAGATAAACTTTATCATGGCAGAACAGGTCTTGAGCCCTATGATACCGCAGTAAGGAGGGTTTTAACCTGTGGATACACCCACCACATCGAGCGCCTCATGGTCATAGGTAACCTCATGCTCCTCCTTGGCACAGACCCTGATGAGGTTTATCGCTGGTTCATGGAGATGTTCATAGACTCCTACGACTGGGTGATGGTCCCCAACGTCTATGGCATGAGCCAGTACGCTGACGGGGGCCTCATGGCAACTAAGCCCTACATATCATCATCGAACTACATCCTGAGGATGAGTGACCATGTAAGGGGTGACTGGTGCAGGGTCTGGGACTCCCTCTTCTGGACATTCTTAAGTGATAAGAGAACTTACATAGGTGAAAATCCACGCATGAGGCTCCTCTACAAATATCTGACAGATGAAAAACTTGAGAACTTCCAGAGGGTTAAAAGGAGATTTTTAGAGGAACTCAGAGACCCCTGATCGGTTACTCATAGCCTGTGTAGTCCAGGGCACCTGAGTTGTAGAGCCTCTGAAGATCGGATGCATGGGTTAACTCATATGCGGTGTAGGGATTGTTGAGGTAGGGGTGGATAAGGCCCTTTATGATGTAATAGTAGGCTCCCAGTCTCCCGTACTGCTTCCAGACTATCTGCACGTAGAGGGGGAAGCCACAGCCAGGGTTTACGAATACGTTACCCTCCCTGACGGTCCCATGGAAGACCATGGGCATGGGGCCCTCCTGGCCTTTCTCGGCAGCCAGCCTTTCAACATAGTCCATGGCCTCATCGAGGGTGTCGAATTCGTATCCATCAGCCCTGTAACGGTATTTGCCATCAGGCACTCCAAATATGAAGGATTCGAGGACCTCGGTCCAGTCTATGTCTGTCCTGTACTCTGAACTGATGTATGCGAGTTCTATTATGGTGACGTTGCCCTCCCTGTAGTGTCTGTAGTTTGAGCTCCCTGCGTAGTGGACCACAAGGGCACACTTTGATCCCCTCTGGGCCGCGTACTCTGCAAGCACCTTTGACTGTGGGTGTCCTGGGTACATATCAGGGTTTGCCAGTTTTACGAAACCCAGACGCCCAACAGGCTCCACAGGGCTCAGGGCAGTTACACCGTAGAGGTATGCTCCAAATATGAGAATGGCTGCAATGATGATATATGATGATCTTGCCATGTTATCCTCGTTTGATTTATCTATTTTATTTATGCTAAGGACACATTCTGTATAAAAGTAACGGTGTATATTCAGCGATGGAGTTGCATCATTTCTCCTGCAGTAACTCCTTTATTTCCCTGATCTCCCTTTTAAGATCCTCTATACTTTTTTCTATGTTTTCTATCCTGTCATGGATCTCCTTTTCTTCTTCAGGGTTTTTAACGAACCAGGAGGCCAGGGAGGCTGTGAGGAAACCCACGAAGGTGACCCCCACAAGCATGAGCATGCTGGTTATGGCCTTACCGTAGAGTGTTGTTGGGGGGATCACAACCTCGCCCACGATTGTGGTTGTGATGCTGTACCAGAGGGAGTCCAGCGGGCCGTGGAGGGATCTGTTGACCCCTGATTCCATCATATAAAAGAAGAGTGTGCCCCCCACTATTGCAAAGAGGAGTATCCCCAGTGCCTGGTCAAGGTGTGTGTCCACAAGGAATGTGAAGAACTTCTTGAGGTACTTCCTGAAGAGGGCGAGGACCTTCACAACCCTTATGATCCTTATGAATCTGAAGGCCCTGAAGAAATCCACAGGCATGAAGGCCACTATATCCATCCAGTTCTCCCTTAGGAATCTTTTTCTGTCATCGGCCTTTTTGAGGTTGATGGAGAATTCCAGGAAGAGTATGATGCAGAGGAAAAGGTCAAACTGGTTGATGGCATTCACGGTCCCGGGATTTGAGGGGTAGAAGGATATGTAGCTTAAGAGCACTATGTCAAGGATTATGAGTATTAGGATAGTGAGTTCCTTGATCCTGATGAGTTCTCCGTACTCCATGGGGACCACATTATAGAGTTGGTCTTCTGGCATCATAAATACTTTGCAGTGCACGGGGCTCCACCCTAACTGCGCGTTTCCATGTACTGTTAATCCACATAGAAAGCCTAGTCACTGAAGTACATGACTTCGTTATAGGATACTATTGCGAACTTATGCTTCGAATAAATCATCAGTGTCATTAAATTCTGGAATTCCTGAATTTCATGCCCTCAGAATCAAATTATAACATTATCGTTCAGAAAAGCATAATTCTTCCTGAAACCTGCAAGTTTTTATAGAAATGGCGGGAAATATAATAATGTTATTAGCTCAGGGGGTGATCGGAGGATTCAGTTTAGTTATGCTGCTTGGTAGGGGAATGTCTATTATAAAAATGAAATTGGGCATCTGATGTTATTTCAGTCATATGAATATAATAAGGGGAGGTTAATGCTTTGAACAGGATAATGAACTTTTCCCGGGACCTTGTGGGGGTTCTGGCATCACCTGAGGAGGCGTTAAGCAGGGTCAAGGAGCTTGGAGTTGAAAACCAGGGCCTTTACCTCTACTTGTTCCTCTCGGCCTTTCTCGGGTACATGATTGGCGGGTTAATTTCCGCTGCAACGGGCGCTGGTATAATGGTACCCATCCTATTTGCACTGGTTGGGCTCATTGTCTCCTTCATAAAACTGATAGTATGGGCTCTCATATCACATATAATCGCTGCCGTGGTATTCGAGGGTAAGGGGACATTTGCAGGCACCCTCAAGATGATGGGATTCGCAGCGGCGCCCTTTGTGTTGGGAATATTCGCCCTCCTGACCCTGACACTTCTCGGGACATTCTTCACATCATCAATGCTGTTTGTGGTGATGTACATCTGGACGGTAATGATTGCCGCCGCCGCAGTGGCTGTTGAACATGAAATGGGCTATGGAAGGGCGTTCCTATCGGTATTTGCACTTCCAGCCATTATAATAACACTTCTCATGATGCTTGCGGGGGTATTGTGATGGATAGAACTGACATTGCAGGGGCCATAATCCTCATAGTGCTAATTGCAGGGTTCATTATGGCATCAACAGCCTCTCTTCTACCCAAAACCCAGGAGGAGGCCACTGTATCTGAAAACTTCACCCTGAAATCTGCAGAGGTCTCCGGTGTTAAGTACGTAAATGTGAACATGGAATCAAATACGAGCGGGGCCTACATTGGATTTGCTGATAACGCAGATAGCGTTTACATGATCTCGACGAAAACCGACCCTGGAGATGCGAAGCCAGCGGTTAACTATACCGTTGATGGAGAGACACTGAACCTCAACGTTAAGATGGATGCAGGTGATGCAAGGATACTCCTATCAAACAGGTACACCTACAATATAACCCTCAGGAGCAAGGTTGGAGGTGTTACACTGGTTCTTGCAAATAACTCAAGGGTGGACACCATCAATTCAACCATCCAGTACGCCGGCGGAGGCACGGTTCTCCTGGGGAATACGAGCTTCAGGAACGCATCATTAAATGTGAATACCGGCGGATTCTACATAGCAGACCTCGATCAGGGTGTGAGGCCCACAGGTAATATGAGCACCCAGGTCACGGTGGGGGGAACATCAATAGCCCTGTTCCCGGCATACGCCATCAGAATCACTGGATCCGTGGATTACGGAGGGATAGGTTTCGAACCACAGGGATTCCGCGTTTTAAGAAATTCAACCAGTTACCTTGAAATGGAAACACCCTCCTATGGAAGTTCAGCAGGACTTCAGATAATAAACAGTGTCGGACTTGGAGGCATCAACGTGGGTGTGTTCAGGATGCCTGTCATGCCCTGAAACTTTTTTAAGCCTTTAATTTTTTCTCAGGGGGATCTTAGGCTCAATGTATGTCCTGTACAGTGTTTCAAAGAATACACGTATCATGTATGTGTGCTTCAGGAGATATGAGGGCCTTGAATAGAATTTGAGGTATGCCTTAACGAGTTTTCTCTGGATAAGTTCACGGCTTAGGCCAAGTTTCTCGTACCTTATAACAGGCTGTATAACGGTGTACCGATCCCAGTCCTCCTCCAGGAGCCCCTTACTTTTGAGTTCAGTGTAAATGGGGGTGCCAGGGAAGGGTGTCAGTATGGAGTACTGGCTGTAGTCCGGGTCAAGTTTTATTGAAAAGTCGATGGTCCGGTCCATCTCAGAGGGTCTCTCACCAGGGTAACCGAGAATGAATGATGTTATAACATCCAAACCGGCCCTTTTAGCGGCCTTCACAGCGTCCTCTGACTGCTTAACTGTTATGCCCTTTTTCATCATATCAAGGATGCGCTGACATCCTGATTCAACACCATAGTATACTGTGCTCATCCCTGCCTCCCTCAGAGTCCTCAGCAGTGGCTCCTGAACCATATCCACCCTCGAGGATGTAACAAAGCTCACATCCAGACCTCTTCTTCTGATCTCCTCTGCTATTTCACGGGCCCGTGGCCGATGCAGCATGAAGGTGTCATCAAGGAAGGCAATTTCACGGAGGCCGTAGATCTCGGTGAGTTCCTCAACCTCATCCACGACGTTTCCGGGACTCCTGAAACGAAACTTTTTACCCATTATAAGGGATGAAGAGCAGTAGCGGCAGGGGTAAACGCATCCACGGCTTGTTATCATACCCCCCGCCTCCTGACTGGAGGTTTCATAGTCCCTGAAGGGCACAAGGTGCCTTGCAGGAAAAGGGATGTCGTCGAGGTTCTCTATGAGCGGCCTTGGAGGTGTGGTTCTGAGCCGCTCATCGGCGCGGTAGCTGATACCCTTAACCCCCTCGAGGACACCCCTGTCCCCCCTTTCATAGCCCTCTGCTAGTTCGACGATGGTTTCCTCACCCTCACCCATAACAACAACATCAAGCTCCCTGCAATCACTGAGGGTCTCCAGAGGGAGAAACGTGGGGTGTGGGCCACCTATAACCGTAAGGACATCGGGAAGAACTCTCTTTATGGCCTTTATGTACTCAAGGGAGGTCTTTATAGTGGCTGTGGTTGCGGTTATCCCAACGATGAGGGGGTTGAGCTTTTCAACGAGGAGTGCAACACCCTCTGCCCCCATCCTTCTGAGGTCGTCGTCTATTATCTTCACACTGAAGGAGGCCCTCTCAAGGGCTGCTCCAAGGTACATGAGGTTGAGGGGAGGTAAAACAAATCCAAGTTTATTCTTAACAGCTGTCTGATCCTCAGGGTTTATGAGAACAACGTCCAATAAAACACCACCATTTAATTAAGGCCTCCTAGGGAATGGCTTCTTTAAGGATACCTTTCAGTCTATTCATCCCTCAGGGTTTTAAGCCGTTCCACAGGATGTCAGTGAATTCGTTTGGGGGTCTGGTTTCATGGCATTTGAAGTGTGAACTTAGGCTTGCATGTGAGATGTAACCTATTATAAGTTCTGCGGCGACTCCAGGATCCACATCACGGATCTTTCCTTTTTCTGTCATTTTGCTGAAATAATTCTCAAGTGAGGTGTATATCATCTCTCCTGTTGAATCTGAAATTTCCCATTCCTCAAATCCGTGTTCCTCAAGTTCTCTCTCAGCCAGCATCACAAATAGGAGGTCCATTTTCTCGTTAACAATGACCTCTGTGAGCCCTGAGATAACATCATAGATGACCTCCTGGGGCTCCCTGTCTGCATTAAGGACATCATCGAGTAGTGCAGACACCCTTCTTCTGCTTGTATCCATTATCCTTTTCAGTAGATTTTTCTTGGATCTGAACTTTCTGAAGAGTGTTACTTCGCTGACACCGGCTTCAGCGGCTATCCCCCTTGTTGTGGTCCCCCGGTAACCCTTTCTTATGAAGAGGCTTCTTGCAGCGTCCAGTATCCTATCCTCTGTGGAGACCATGATATCACTTATGTAAGTAATTACTAACACACCTTATATAAACCTATCCTCCAGATAAGGACGGGTTAATATTATATAAAACCAGCAGCACAGATTAAACCATGGAAATAACCGAGGACGATGTTATCCAGTCCCTGGATATCTTCACAGCTGTCCCTGTATTTCTGCTTAAGCGCTGGGCCGGGAGGGGCACCAACCTCGCGGCAAAATTCAGGTCCCAGATAATGAGCCAGTACTCTGACTTGTCCCTGATGGACAGGGAGCGGGTTAAAAGAGTACTTGAAATGGACGTATCAGAGATTCAGGAGATACTTGAGAGGGCCTACATCAGAACAGGTAAGAAACAGCTTAAGATACTTGCAGATCCCTCAAGCAGAAGATTCATAGAGGTGAACCTCCGTGAGGTCAGGGGGATACTTGATGGGATCCTCTGAGGGCGCACCATCCCTACTTGTTAAAGGACCCCCCATTAGACCCCAGGTCATGACGCTGTAGCTCTTCTTCCTCTTTATGTGATCATGACCGAAGCCTTTCACCATACATGCGCTCATAGTACCTGAGGTACTCCCCGCTCTTGATGTTCTCCCACCACTCTCTGTTTTCA
This sequence comes from Methanothermobacter sp. CaT2, assembly GCF_000828575.1. GTDB lineage: Archaea > Methanobacteriota > Methanobacteria > Methanobacteriales > Methanothermobacteraceae > Methanothermobacter. The sequence continues at coordinate 1,608,241 of NZ_AP011952.1, forward strand.
ATGTACCACTGGATGGTCTCCCTTATACCCTCCTCGAAGGAATAGGTGGGCCTCCAGCCAAGTTCATCCATTATCTTGCTTGCGTCTATGGCATATCTCCTGTCATGTCCTGGCCTGTCATCAACAAATTTTATGAGGGACTCATCCTTCCCGAGTTCCCTGACGATTAGTTTAACGATCTCAATGTTCCGCCTCTCATTGTTGCCACCTATATTGTATACCTCACCGACACGGCCATGGTGGAGTACCAGGTCTATGGCCCTGCAGTGGTCATACACGTGTATCCAGTCCCTCACATTCATGCCGTCACCATATACAGGGAGGGGTTTATCCTCGAGGGCGTTGGTTATCATGAGGGGTATGAGTTTCTCAGGGAACTGGTAGGGGCCGTAGTTATTGGAGCAGCGGGTTATGTTGGTTGGAAGACCGTAGGTACGGTTGTATGCCCTGACAATGAGGTCTGCAGAGGCCTTGCTGGCAGAGTAGGGACTGTTGGGTGCAAGGGGAGTATCTTCTGTGAAGTAACCTTCCTCTGCAGAGCCGTAGACCTCATCTGTTGAAATCTGTATGAACCTCTCAACGCCGTGCCTCCTTGAGGCCTCCAGTAGTGTCTGAGTACCCATGACATTTGTCCTTATGAATATGCCAGGGTCCTCGATACTCCGATCAACGTGGGATTCCGCCGCAAAGTTCACAACAGCGTCAGAGTCTGCTATGAGGCGGTTAACAAGTTCCTTGTCGGTTATGCTGCCCTTAACAAATGTGTAACGCGGGTCATCCTCCACGTCAGCGAGGTTTTCAAGGTTCCCGCAGTAGGTAAGGGCGTCAAGGTTGATTATCTCATAGCTGTGGTTCTCAAGCATGTACCTTATGAAGTTGCTACCTATGAAGCCGGCTCCACCGGTTACAAGAATCCTTTCCATTCAAATCTCCTCAGAGGTAAACTGGTCTCTCCTTCAGGGGCTTCCAGTTTCTGTCCTTATCTGAAATTATGAGCTCATCCACCATTTCCAGGGGCCACTCTATTCCGATGTCAGGGTCGTCCCAGGGTATGCCAGAGTCATATTCAGGGAGGTAGAGTTCCGTGCACTTGTAGTTGACTATGCACTCATCTGCGAGGGCCAGAAATCCATGCGCAAATCCCTCTGGAATGAAGAATTCCCTCCGGTTCTCCTCTGAAAGGAAGACACCCACCCATTCACCGTAGGTCTTTGAGTCCCTGCGGAGGTCCACCGCAACATCAAAGATCTCACCCTTCACAGCCCTTATGAGTTTTCCCTGGGGCTTTTTTGTCTGGAAGTGAAGGCCCCTGAGAACGCCCCTCTGTGACATGGACTCATTGTCCTGGACAAAGGTGATATCAAGGCCATGGTCCCTGAATAATGCCTGGTTGAAGGTCTCCATGAAGTATCCCCGTTCATCTTCGTAGACCTCAGGTTCTATGATGACTGCACCATCGAGTCTGGTTTTCTGGAATTTGAATTCACCCATGGAAGTTTCCCTCCGCGAGGTCCTTCAGGTATCTGCCGTATTCTGTCTTTTCAAGTTTTTCTGCCAGTTCAAGGAGATCGTCCCTTGTGATCCACCCGTTGTTATAGGCTATCTCCTCAAGGCATGCGATGTAGAATCCCTGCCTCTTCTGTATGGTCTCTATGAAACTGCTTGCCTCCAGGAGGCCGTCGTGGGTACCTGTGTCAAGCCAGGCCATACCACGGCCCATGAGCTCCACCCTGAGCTTCTTCATCTTCAGGTACTCCTCATTGACGGATGTTATCTCAAGTTCACCCCTCTCAGATGGCTCTATTCTTTCGGCAATTTCAACCACCCGGTTGTCATAGAAGTAGAGGCCAGGGACGACGTAGTTGGATCTGGGTCTTTCAGGTTTTTCTTCTATTGATATAACCCTGCCCTCACTGTCGAATTCAACAACACCGAATGGTCGGGGGTCCTTTACATAGTAGCCGAATATAACAGCACCCTCCCTGATGGATGCGGCCCTCTGGAGTATTTCACTGAACCTGTGCCCGTAGAATACGTTATCGCCCAGGACCAGGGCCACCCTGGAGTCTCCAATGAAATTCTTCCCCACAATGAATGCATCGGCAATACCCCGGGGTTCCTCCTGCACCTCATAGGAGAACCTGACACCGAACTGTGAACCATCCCCCAGCAGGTCCCTGTAGAGTGGAAGGTCCCTTGGTGTTGATATCACCAGTATATCCCTTATACCTGCGAGCATCAGCACAGATAGCGGGTAGTATATCATGGGCTTATCATATATGGGCAGGAGCTGCTTTGAAACAGCCCTTGTTATGGGGTAGAGGCGGGTTCCTGAACCCCCTGCCAGCACTATACCCTTCATTGTCCACCTCCTATCTCATTTCTTCAAGGTAATCCTTAAGGGCTTCCCTGTAGCTTCTAAGGGGTCTGAAGCCCTCCATGATCCAGTTGTAATTTTTTAGAACAGAAAATGATGGCCTGCGGGCGGGTCTCGGGAATTCATGGCTCCTTACAGGTTTCAGTTTAACATCCATCTGCAATGCATGAAATATCTCCCTGGCAAATTCATACCATGAGCAGTGGCCAGAGTTTGTTATGTGGTAAACACCATAAGCGGGCCTTTCAATGAGCTTCCCGATTGCACCTGCAAGGTCACGGGTGTATGTTGGAGATCCGTACTGGTCATCCACGACACTTATCTCATGGCCCCTCTCTGCCAGTTCCACCATGGTCCTTACAAAGTTCCTGCCATTCCTGCCAAAGAGCCAGGAGGTCCTCACTATGTAGAATTTATCTGTCAGATCCCGCACAGCAACCTCGCCCAGGTACTTGGTTTTACCATAGAAGTTCAGGGGATCAGGTTCATCAAATTCAAAGTATTCATCACTCTTCTTGCCATTGAAGACGTAATCGGTGGATATGTAAACCAGACTGGCACCTGTCTGTGATGCGGCAGCCGCAACGTTCCTGGTCCCGAGTACGTTCACCTGATAGGCGGTTTCATGCTCTGACTCGGCACAGTCAACATCTGTGAATGCAGCCGCATGTATAATGGTATCCGGCTGAGTTTCGGCTGCAAGCTCCATGACACCCTCAAGGTCCCGGATGTCAAGATCTCCTGACGTTAAAACATCATGTTTTTCTTTCAGGACATCAATGAGGTCACTTCCAAGCATACCAGAGGCCCCGGTTACAAGAACCTTCATTCAATCACCCATAATGCTCACTGCAGCCCCATAACCTGTTATCTCAAGAAAGGCATCAACGTCACCGAGACCCTCAAGGACGTAATCGGCGCCTGCGGCCTCCAGTTCATCGACAGTGAAGTCACCCGTAGCAACTCCCACCGTCGTAACACCGAGTTCCCTCCCGGCTTCAATGTCCCTCGGGGTGTCACCTACGGTTATAACATTTTCCCGCCGTAGCTGTCCGTAAATGGAGGAAGCCCTTTCAAGGGCGAGCCTCAGTATCGAGGCCCTGCTGCAACCCTCGTTACCAAAGCCCCCGAAGTTGAAGTATCCATCAAAGGAGGCCTCCCTGAGCTTCAACCATGCAACAGGCTCAATGTTTCCTGTAACAACTCCAAGGGGTGTTCCGGCTTCACTGAGCCTTTTAAGTATAAACTCTGCACCATCCAGGGCTCTTATGTTATCCCTCTCAAGGTTCAGGCGGTAGTTATAGGAAATCCTATCCACTATCCTCACAAAATCCCCATCGCTGATTTCAAGGCCGTACTTCCATGCGGTCTGGAATATTATCTCCTTATCGGTCATCCCCTGGATGCTACCGATGTCTATCTCAACATCAACATTGAAAAGTTCCCTGAACGCCTGCCTGAAGGAGTAGAAGTGACAGTGGGATCCAACAAGCAGCGTTTTATCAATATCGAATATGATCGTGTTCATCTTAGACCTGCCTCTCATACTTTTTCCTGAGGTGCTCAGAACTGTACTCATAGTAAACTATGTTTGATTTCAGAAAAACCATCTGGGCCGGGGTGCCATTCCTGAGGTAGGTTACGGTTATCTTCCGCTCACTTACCCTTATGTCAATTGCATTTCCACGGGGACCTGTGGTGTAGGTGTGTTCAGCCCCCAGGACGTCCCTTATTCTTATCCAGTCCACTGCCATAGCCCTTTACCCGCTCTTTGATTCTGCTTCACCATCATGGTGACGTTATTATTATCTACAGTTTCATCTATAAATTATTCTATGAAGAGGGATGTCTGTGAAATCGATGATGCCAATGAGGCCCTAGTACTCAGGGTGAAGGAGTCGATGCCTGAAGACGATGAAATAAAGAGACTCTGTGATCTCTTCAAAATATTATCTGAGCCCACGAGGCTCAGAATAATCGAGGCACTCACTCTGGATTCTCTGTGCGTCTGTGAACTGGCATCCCTCCTTGAGATGACCCAGTCAGCGGTTTCCCACCAGCTCAGAATCCTGAGAAGCGCGGGAATCGTTGACTATGAAAGGGATGGTAAGATGGCGCGCTACCACCTCACCGATAGGGGCGTGGCGGATATTATAGAAAACTGCAGGAATAAATGTATCTAGTACAGGAGATATACCATGCATGAACTTCTTTCGCATCCACTGGAGAATGGTTCACCGGTTCACCAGGCACTTGACGATGTGAGGATATCAATCAGGAACAGGATACCTGTGGATGGGTATGAGACCCACACCATCATCACATCCAACCATGCCGGGACCCATGTTGATGCCCCGGCCCATTTCATTGAGGGCGGAAAGAGGATATGTGAATACAGTATTGATGAACTTGTATTCAATGATGTCTGCACTGTGGATGTTGATGTGGGGCCAGGGGATCCCATAGGAAGTGGGGATATTGAGATTCCAGACTGCGACCTCCTACTTATAAGGACGGGCTTCGAGTCAGTGAGGGGCGAGGACACCTACCTGCAGAATAACCCCTGGATCACCCCTGAACTTATTGATAAAATAAGGAGGAACTTCAGGGACATCAGGGCCATAGGGGTGGACTGCATATCAATATCAAATCCAGAACACCCATCTGAGGGCGGGATGGCCCACCTAAGGGCATTTACTGAGGACCCTGACTATGGGGAACCACTTCTCATCCTGGAGGATATGAAACTTATGGATGCTCCGGAGGTTATTGAGAGGGTTTTTGTGGTCCCCTGGACCATTGAGGGGGTTGACAGTGCACCATGTACCGTTATAGCGGAATTTAAGGTTTAATTTTCACGGATCTGTGGAGGGTATCTGTGGAGATAAAAATAAGGCCTGTTGGATTTGTGAGATCCCCATTCATGAGGAGGGAAGAGGCACCTCATCAGGGAAGACTCTCCATGGAGGAGAGCGAGATCCACATCTTCCCGGAGTACCGTGACGCCATGGAGGGGGTTGAACTTTTCAGGTACCTCTTTGTCCTCTACTGGCAGCACCTGGCTGAAAGGGATGTTCTTAAGGTTGTCCCGAGGGGTAAAAAGAGGAAGAGGGGTGTTTTTTCAACAAGGGCCCCTGCAAGACCCAACCCGATAGGGCTGTGTCTGGTTGAGCTGCTGGATTCAGGGGATTTCCTCAGGGTGAGGGGCCTTGATGCACTGGATGGCTCACCTGTCATTGATATAAAACCCTATTATGAGGATATCGATTCACCCGGTGATTGAAAAGGTCAGAACACCTTTCACTGCATTTAGCAGGTTATTGGGGAAGATGCCTGAACATCTGGACTATTCCCTACTTCTGAATGCTGCTTCAACGTCCCTTACAAAGGGTTCTATCTTGCAGTCACAGGTATTCTCCTTTATCTCCCTCTCGGTTATGGCGACTGTCTGGATGGGTTTCTTCCCGATGATCTCGCTCATACGCCTGAATGTTCCCTCTGCACCGCTTCCACCATATGTACAGAAGAAGGCAGCATTCTTTATCTTTGATGCATTTTCCCTGAGGTAGGTGCCCATGGGTACTGAGGGATTACCTGCCCAGACAGGTGTACCCACTATCACAAGATCATAGTCTGATGGGTCCCTTTCATAGGGTTTAAGTACGGTGTCCTTACCCCTCGCGGCCTGGTAAGCTGATTTTAAAAACCCTATGATACCAGTTCGCTTCTGGGTGTCCCTTATCTCCTCGATGTCACAGTTGAGTTCCCTGGCGATCTGAGATGCAACCTCCCTGGTACGCCCGGTTCTTGAATAATATACCACAAGTGCCTTCATGGTTACTGGTATGTAGATGGGCGCATAAATAGTGTTCTCTCTCTGATAAGTGGGGGTTAGGTGAGCCCAATGATCATATTCGTGAATAGCCTGCAGGAACTTGAAAATCAGAAATCTGTGGTATAAGAATCATTATCTGAAGTATGGGGGGTAGCTTCCAGAGATTAAAGGGGGGTTGTTAGGAGTGAAAAAACGGGGAGGTGCTTTTTCATTTTTTATCTCTGGAAGCTGATTTTTTGGTGCTTTCAACAGAACAAAATATCCCGGAAGTTGAAAGCAATAATTTAGGGGGTGATGTGTGCATGAGACACACAAACCTATATGTTAGAATTCTAGTATATAAAGATTTCGGTTGTGTGGGGTGGTTTGCAAGCTAAGGTATCACATACAAAGTAGTGATGGAGGTCCACACACAGATCTCTTTACATGGGGCACATGCTAAAGTATCACATACAACACAACAATGGACAGGTGACATTATGCCGGTTATAGAGGGGCCCCTTTTCACCGCCCGCACATGCCAGGAATACATGAAGATGTTTGATCTCAGGATAAATGAACTTGAGGGGCTGCGGATACTCGACTGTCCAGCGGGTGCCAGCTCATTCATACCACTCATGGCGGAGCGGGGCCTTGAGGTGAGGGCCTGTGACATCATGTACGGTGAGGAGGCAGATACTCTCGGGAATATGTGCAGGGAGCACCTCATGGCACTCACAGATGCACTTAAGAGGATCAGGAACCATTTCGTGTGGAGGTTCTACTCTTCACCTGAGGAGATGCTTGAAAAACGCTTGGATGCCTGCAGGTGCTTTGAGGAAAGCTACAGGGAGTACCCTGAACTTTACGTGAGGGGGGACCTCAGGGATTTACCATTTGGTGATGATGAGTTTGATCTCCTTCTCTCATCCCATCTTCTCTTCATATATGACCACCGCCTTGACAGGGAATTTCATGAAAGGGCCATTTCTGAGATGATACGCGTCAGTTCAGAGGTGAGAATATACCCGATCGTCAAGGAGAACGGAAAACTCTCAGATTATGCAGAGAGCATACTGAAGGATGGAAGAGATGAATTTGATGCATTCACAGTCACGGTGGACTATGAGTTCAGGAGGGGAGGTAACATGATGCTTGTTCTTAAGAAAAGATGACACCAGTTTTCTTGTCCTTTTCATAACTTATGATTACCTGATTTCATCCTTGAAGAAAGGGATATCAGCTTCCTGTTTTTTTCGCATTGGAAGATCACCTGATCTCATCCAGTATGGCCTGATGCATCCTCCTGATGAATTCTATCCGGTCCTCATACTTGAGCACATCCAGGTAGCCCTGGGCAACCAGGTTAAAGGCAAATGGTGAGGGTATCCTCGTGTCAATCTGCTTGATCTCCATCTCACCATCACGGATCCATTCAAGGACCCTGATGGCATTCTCGATGTCCATGTAGTCCTCCATAACCTCCCTGCGGGCCTCCTCGAGTATGGGGAACCTGTCATCCAGTTCACTCACAAATTTAAGGAGTATCTTACCCCTAACCTGCTGTCTGCCAACAGACTTCTCCTCCCCCCGGTACCTGCGGAGTATCATGAGGGCACGGCCAGCGCAGTGCCTGAACCTGCTTGCAAGGGTTTCTGTCCGGTCAAGGGCCTTCTTAAGTATCTCCCGGAGGTTCTCAGGTTCAAGTTCCATGAATGACTCGAGACCACCCATCTTTCCCTCTGAACTCAGATAGAATCCATTGTCAGATACAGATATCATAACGTCCCGCCGGTAACGCCTTGCAATGACATAGGCAACAGCCCTTGATAGGGCGTCGTTAACCCTCCTTCCAAAGAGGCTGTGGAAGACGATGAATTTTCTGCCCCCGAAGCCAGTGTAGTACTCAACAAGCATCCTCCTGATGCTGGGTATTGCCGCGTATAGGTACTGTTCACGGAAATACTCGTAGATTGAACCTGCGGCCCTCTCATCCACGTGGAGGTAGTCCATTATGAACTCGATTATCTCTGCCTTTGAACGCCCGTACTGGAACTTACCATCCATAATGTCCCTGAAGCGCTGTATGTCAACTGCAAGGTCGAAGGAGAGGGGCAGCTGCTCTGAGAACCATGATGGAATGTTGGGGGGCCCTGAGGCGGGGCTGACATTGACGGTCATACCCCTTGCATAGTTGAATCTGTAGATCTTCCCGCCGAGAACAAAGGTGTCGCCCTTCCTGAGTTTCTCCATGAAGTCCTCCTCTATCCTCCCCACAACCTTCCCGTTGCACTTAACAACCGCAGCGCTTCTATCGGGTATGGTCCCTATGTTGGTGGAGTAGAGCATCCTGGCAAGTTTACCCCTCCTCCCGAACATGTTCTTGTCGTGGTCAACCCAGATCTTGGCATAGACGTACCTCTCCTCGAGCTCCGCATACTCCCCTGCAAGGTAGCTGAGTACAGAGAGGTAATCCTCCCTCCTGAGGTTCCTGTAGCAGTAGCTGTTCCTTATAACCTCAAGGGCATGGTCAATGTCCCACGGGTTCTCAATGGCCATCCCGTATATGTGCTGTGCCAGGACATCCAGGCAGTTCTCGGGTACCCTTATGGAATCTATTTTACCCTCAACGGCGTTCTTGAGTATGAGTGAACACTCAACAAGGTCGTCCCTGTCCACGACAACTATCCGTCCCTTTGATTTCTCATGAAGCTGATGCCCGCTTCTTCCGATACGCTGAAGGGCCCTTGAAACAGATTTTGGTGAACTCAGAAGAACCACCAGGTCAATGTACCCGATGTCTATCCCGAGTTCAAGGGACGTTGACGATACAACCGCCTTCAGCTCACCCCTCTTGAGTTTCTCCTCTGTTTCAAGCCTTATCTCCCTTGAAAGCGATGAGTGGTGTGCCATGATGTTTTCATCGGTGTAACTCTCAGGGAAGCGACTTTTCAGGTTGTAAACCACACTCTCGGTCCCGCTTCGCGTGTTGGTGAAGATTAGGGTTGTCCGGTGTTCCATTATGAGGTCGTGGAGGATGTCGTAGAGGGCATTACCAATTTCCTCAGGGTCAGCGGCCACGATATCATCAACCGGGCAGATGAGTTCAATGTCAAGTTCTTTAAGGTAGTTAACGTCCACTATTATGCAGTCCCTTTCATTACCATAACTGTAACCCACCAGGAATTTTGCAACACGCTCAAGTGGATGGACCGTCGCAGATAAACCGATCCTTGTGAAGTTACCGACAAGGTGCTGCAGCCTCTCAAGGCTCAGTGAAAGGTGAACACCCCTCTTATTATCTGCAAGGGAGTGTATTTCATCCACGATAACATAGCGCACAGTTGAAAGCTTTTCACGGAACTTTGGGGCCACAAGGAGTATTGAGAGCGTCTCAGGGGTCGTTATAAGGATGTGTGGGGGATTTTTGAGCATCCTGGAGCGCTCATAGCTAGTGGTGTCACCGGTCCGCACAGCCTTCCTTATCTCAAGATCCCTGCCCTCCTCCTCTGCAATCTCCCTTATACCCTGGAGGGGTTCCTCAAGGTTCCTTTCTATGTCATTATCAAGGGCCTTAAGGGGTGAGATGTATATGCAGTAGACACTGTCCTCCAGTTCACCCCTATCCGCAAGTGTGGTGAGTTCACTGATTATGGAAAGAAACGCGGCGAGTGTCTTACCTGAACCTGTTGGTGACGATACAAGGACGTTCCTCCCCATGTGTATATCCATTATCGCATACTTCTGGGCCTCTGTGAAGTCATCAAAGGTTCTCCTGAACCATTCGCTGACCCAGGGGTGGAGGACAGAGTGTATTCTGCTGCCTGAGTATTTCTTCTTCTGCCTGACTATCATGGGCCTCACCACCCACCATTGAATCCTGTGGATGAGGTGAACTCCATGAGGGCACCCACCGTCCCGAAATCGAAAACCTCAAAGTCCTCAACACCATAGACCTGGAATTCCTCAAGTTCAGCCTTCCTGAGGAAGGGTGATAGTACAGCCTCATGGAGGATGTCGGAGCCCTCGGTTATGAAATTGAAGGATGGCATGACAACGAGGTTCATATCCCTGAAGGGCCCCAGGAGGAAGCATTTGATCTTTTCAACCCTTTCACTGCTTCTGAGACCCACGCATGGGTGTTCGTGGCCTATGATGATGTTTTCAGCGTCGAGTCTTTCAGGTATAACATGGCCATGTGTCAGGAGGAAATCGTCCACCTTCATGGTTTCATGGATCGCAACACCTGATATCCCGGACATGTGGGGTACTATGGGGTCGTGATTCCCCTTGATCAGTGTTATCTCCCTGAAGTTTTCCTGGAGGTAGTCCATCATCCGCATGATTTCCCGGTTCTCCTGACGGCTCACCCTCCCGAATTCATGCTTGAGGTCACCATTTATGATGATACCCGAGGCACCCGATGCGTCCCTTATGGATTCTATCCGCTCAACTATCTTTCTGAACTGGAACCCCGGGACCATCACCCCCGCACTGGTGAGGTACTGTTCATACCCCAGGTGGAGGTCGGCTATTATCATCGAATCCTCAATGAGAAGTGACAGGTCACATATTTCCAGTCCATCCACCAGTTTAAACGTGTTCATTGCATCACCAGGATACTGATGAGGTAGAGGAGGTCAAGGATCCCGAAGGCTATGAGTGAGTTCATTACAACCTCAGATCCCCCCACAACTTCATCGGGGTTATGGATGTAATAATAGATGCAGGGAACTGTGACTGTGAGTGAAAGTAGAGCAATCAGCGGGAAACTGATCCTGGGATCAAAATGGGGGGAGAATTCAAGAAGACCCAGTGCAACCGTTGCAGCAGCCGCACTTAAGGCCATAACCCTTCGGGATGCTCTGACACCCATCCTGACAGGAAACGTCATCTTACCACCCAGCAGGTCCTCCTGGAGGTCAGGTATCTCAACATTTATGATGAAAACAAGCTGCAGCAGCATTATGGGGATGGAGAAGAGGATTAGAGGGGTATCAATCACACCCATGATTACAGAGTAACCCATGGCAGGGAATATGAAGCCTGTCAGGGCTGTTGCAACCTCTCCAAAACCCCTGTATGATAGCCTCGCTGGTGGGGCACTGTAAAACCATCCAAGCAGATTACCGGCAACTGCAAGGAGAAGAACTGCAGGGTTACGGTAGATGAGAGTGTAGATAACTGCAAGTGTCAGGGATACTGATATGAGAAGGACAGCGAACTTCCAGGCAAAGCCTCTGAGTTCAGGGTGTCTCTGGAGAACCCCGCTTCCACCGGTATATGCTGTTGCAGCCTCAGGGTTGTCCAGTTCAAAGTCATAGTAGTCGTTGCTGTAGGATACAGAAAGATGGGCTGGCATCACGATCGCATATCCCATGATGAACTGGTCGAGGGGGAGGTAACCCCTACCTATACCTGCAAGAACAGCCCCTGTGGCATAGAGGATCAGGCCAGCCCCGAGAAATGGAAGTCTACCCAGTTTGATAACCTCAGACAGGAAATACCACCTGGAGTTTTTTTTCTTGACATCCAGTTTATGCATTCACATCCTCCTACCAGCCGGGAATTGGGGTCCATTAACATTTATATCGGCTGCGGAATAAAAGATTATCATCACGGTTTATTATCACAGAATCAATCAGGTGAATTTATCAGGTGATTCTCATGGCTGATAGTACTTTGAAGGATAGGATTTGCCTCATGGATTCAGAGGAAAAGATGAAGGTCGTGGATGAACTTGAACCATCAGAGGAATCAGTTGAAATACTTGCAGGACTTCTGGAGGATGAAAGTCATCCTGTTAGATTTAAGGCCGCAGAAAAACTTGCAGAATTTGGAAAACTGTCCCTTGAAAGGCTCATTGAAATAATGGACACTGCAGAGGGGGAGGTCAGGAGGTACGCCACATTCGCCCTCAAGAAGATAGGGGATCCCGGCGTTGTGGATCACTTCATTGGGGCCCTTGAGGATGAGGACTGGGGTGTGAGGAAATTCGCTGCAAGGTCCCTTGGGGAACTGGGGGATAGGAGGGCTGTGGAACCACTAATAGGTGCCCTTGAGGATGAGGACTGGGGTGTTAAACTTGCCGCCGTGAGGTCCCTTGGCGACCTGAGGGATCCGAGGGCCATAGAACCAATCAAGAAGGCCAGAAGAAAGGGGGATAAGGACTTCAAGAAGGCCGCCAACAAGTCACTTAAAAAGATCCAGTCATAACCCATGGTTTTTTCGTTGGGTGAAGTGTTCATCAATCACTCAATTCAGTAATATTGTTTATTGAAGTCCCCATGAAACTTTTATATTTTTTAAGTGTCATTATAACTATATATATAATATTTTAGCCGGTGGTTTCATGAGGATAGTGATCGTGGGGGCTGGATTTGGAGGTCTATCTGCAGCAGCGCTTCTTGCAAGGGATGGGATGGATGTAACTGTTATTGAAAAAAATGAGGGTCCAGGTGGACGTGCAAGCGTCTACAGTGAGGGGGGGTTTACCTTTGATATGGGCCCATCATGGTACCTCATGCCCGACATATTTGAGAACTTCTTTGCAGAGTTCAGGAGGAAACCTGAGGATTTCTACTCCCTGAAACAGCTTGACCCTGCATACAGGGTATTTTTTGATGATGATAAGGTTGTAGATGTCTCATCAGATATCGAAAGGAACTATGAACTCTTTGACAGCTTCGAGGAAAACGGGGGCGAGAAGCTCAGGGAATACCTCCATTCAGCAGGTGAACTCTATGATTCTGTTGTAAAGGAGATGCTCTACAGGGACTACCGTTCCATCCTTGACTTCCTCAATGGCAAACTCCTTCTTCAGGGGATAAGACTCAACATACTCGAATCCCTTGAGCACTTTGTTAACAAACGTTTTGAGAGTGATGAGGCAAGAAAGATACTCCAGTACTCCATAGGATTCCTTGGAAGCGCACCGCAGGATACACCCTCCATGTACCATATCATGTCCCACATTGACATGACACTGGGGGTTTTCTACCCTGAGGGAGGCATAAGGAGGGTTGCAGAGTCCATATATGAACTCGCACTTGAGAACGGGGCTGAATTCCATTTCAATGAGGAGGTTAAGAGGATAGAGGTTACAGATAAGATGGCAACCTCTGTTGTAACCGACAGGAACATCCACGATGCCGATGCAGTTCTTGTGAATGCAGATTACCCCCACAGTGAACTTGAACTCGTTGATGCCAACCACAGGACCTATGATGAGAACTACTGGAATTCAAGGGTACTGGCACCATCAGCCTTTGTGGCCTACGTTGGTGTTGACCGCACAGTAGACGCCCTTGACCACCATAACCTCTTCCTTGAGAGGGACTGGGCAGACAAGTTCCAGCAGGTCTTTGACCCTGAAAAGGCATCCTGGCCTGAGAGGCCATCATACTATGTTAATGTTCCCTCAAGGACGGATAAAACAGCTGCTCCTGAGGGATCAGACACCCTATTCATACTGGTCCCCCTGGCACCGGGTATGGAGGATAACCATGAGCTGAGGGAGGGTCTCTACAGCAGGGTCATGGATGACCTTGAGAGGAAAACCGGTATGAGGATAAGGGGCCATGTGGTGGTGAAGCGCATATTCGCCATAAATGACTTCAGGGAACGCTACAATGCATACAGGGGGACAGCACTTGGCCTATCCCATACCCTCAGGCAGACCGCCCTCTGGAGACCGGCACATAAAAGCAAGAAGGTCAAAAACCTTTACTACACTGGACAGTACACCCATCCGGGTATAGGGGTGCCTATGACACTCATATCCTCCCAGATTGTCTGCAGAGAAATACTGGAAGAAATGGGTGAATAGTCCAGAATCCTCCATGCAAAGCAACTTTAAAAGTTTTATGGGTGATAGGCTCTTGATTGATGAAAAAATCTATTCAATATTCAAAAGGGGAAGCAAAACATACTTCTACAGCACCCTCTTCTTCCCACCCAAGGTGAGGAGGGACGTTTTCATACTCTACAGTTTCCTGAGAAAGGCGGATGACTATGTTGATAGAATACCACAGGATACCGAGGGGTTCTACGACTTTGTTGAACGCTACCGGGTGGCATCATCAGGTGAAAAAACAGGGGATGTGGTTGTTGATTCATTCGCGGAACTTTCAGCCAGGAAATCTTTCAATAAAGAGTAGACAGAGGCCTTTCTAAGATCAATGGAGATGGATATAACTGTATCATCCTACAGGACAATGGCTGACCTTGAGGAGTACCTCCTGGGTTCATCTGAGGTTGTGGGCCTCTTCATGGCATCCATCATGGGCCTTGACACGGATTCATACCCCCACGCCCGCTACCTGGGGAGGGCCATGCAGTACGTCAACTTCATAAGGGACATAGCAGAGGATGTTGAACTTGGAAGGCTCTACTTCCCGCTGACTGAACTTGAAAGATTTGATCTGGAGTCACTGGATTTAAGTGAAATAAGGGGAAGGGAGGATAATTTCAGGTCCTTCCTCAGGGCTCAGATTGATATTTACAGGGACTGGCAGAGGAGGGCAGAGGAGGGTTACAGGTACATCCCCTACCGCTACCTGGTACCCATAAAGACCGCCGCCGACATGTACCTCTGGACGTCCAGGATAATTGAAAGGGACCCCCTCATAGTCTACCGGAGGAAGGTGAAGCCCTCAAGGGGCAGGGTGGTCTCAGGGGCCCTCCTGAACATGCTGAGGCTCATCAGACCCAGGGCAGCCGTTAATGAGGGGAGTATTTAGGGGACCTTCAAATGTCTCAGATGACCCCAGGATCCCTTTTTAATTCCATAAAAGATTACACGGGCTTTCTGGTCGGCATATCCCGATTCAGGTTCTGGATATACACCGGGGGGACGTATGTAATTGGGTACACCCTTGCAGCGAAGGGGTTCACTGATTTTCTCTCACCAGCCTATTACATCTACCTCATCTACTTCTTTTTCCCGGCTAACGTGTTCATCTACGGTGTCAACGACTACTGGGATGAGGATACAGACAGACTCAACCCCAAGAAGGGCTCAAGGGAGCACATGCTGATGCAGAGTGAGAGGAGGAAACTCAGAAATTCACTGCTTGCAGTTACAGGTATCAGCGTCGCGCTCATGTTTTCACAGAAACCACAGGAGGCCATTCTTTTCATCGGATTTTTATTCCTATCCTATTTCTACAGTGCACCCCCACTCAGATTCAAGGAGAGGCCCTTCCTGGATTTTTCATCCAATTACCTCTACATAATGCCCGGTGTATTTGCCTACAGTCTCGCATCAGGGAGCCTACCTGAACCCATAATCCTCCTTGCAGGCTACTGCCACATCGCTGCCATGCACATATTCTCTGCCGTACCTGACACAGAGTATGATAGGAGGGCAGGGATCAACACAACACCAGTATTTATGGGTGAAAGGGCGGCACTTGCACTTTCAGCAGCCTTCTGGCTGATATTATCTTTCATCACTGTCTATCTTACAGATCTACATCCTCTAAGCTTTCTGGTATTCGCGTATCCTGCATTTCCCCTTTCTGTACTTTTTTTCGAAAGAATAAGGATAGAGAGGGTTTACTGGTACCTGCCCTACGTCAACACAGCCCTTGGGGGTCTGCTCTTCCTTGCGCTCATAAACCACAAGATCTTTCACTGGATTTGATCTTGAAGGTTTTTTGCTGTAGTTTTCTGGATTTAACTATTCCGGATCCTACCACAGGTTTGCCTTTGTTTTAATGAGTATGAGTGCCAGGAGGATTAAACCGGTTATGAAGGGGATCTCAAGTCCAAGGAATAGGCAGGCCGCTGTCCAGAAGCACATTATCAGGTAGAGGCTGGAGATGGTCCCTGATTTCATTTCCTTCGTAGAATCACCCAGAACCACAAGCAGAATAAGGGATGCAATGAAACCTGAGAGCACCCATCCAGCGAAGTTCTGCAGGGGCACACCATAGAATATTCCTGGATTACTCCAGATCCAGAAGTTGAGGGCCACGGCTGCAGGGTCAATCACCACATCTGTGAGGCCCACAAGGAGGGTTGAGAGGCCCAGAAATTTCACTTTCCCACCAACAGATTCCTTTGCAAGATAGGCCGACCCAAGGAAGAGGGGTAGCCAGGCGAATGGGACCGTGAAGGGTGTGTGTCCAAGTATCTTCAGTCCAATGAGTCCGGTGTAGTGGAACTCCGAGTAGGGAAAACCCGTTACTATGGCCAAAGTTTCGATCAGAATTGCATAGGCCCCCAGAACAAGTATCAGAATAACACCACGACCCCTGAGGTCCCTTATCACCGAAATAAATGATGGGAGGGCCATGGATATGATGAAAACAACCGATACCGCGGAATAACCCCCTATATCCACGTTGGCTACAAAGTATGATGAGAACGCAAGGATGATACCCACAAGGAGTATGATGATGGATTTCCTGGAGGGTCTATTCATGATCAGCTCCCTCCCTCCACCTGTAAACATCTGGTCTCCGATTCCTTAGAAGTGGAAGCTCCCTTCTCACTTTCTCCACCATTTCCATATTCAGGTTGGCTGTTAGAACACATTCTGAGCTACCCGCATCAACCATAACCGAACCCCATGGGTCGGCGACAAGTGAGTGACCGTATGCAACATAGGATGCCCGGGGATTTCTTGCAGGGGACACTGCGACACAGTAGCACTGGTTGTCAAGGGCCCTCGACCGCACAAGGAGCTTCCAGTGGGCTGGACCGGTTGTCATGTTGAATGCCCCGGGAAATATGAGAACCTCCGCACCCCCCAGGGCCATCATCCTTGAGAGTTCAGGGAAGCGCATGTCATAGCATATACCAACACCGATCACAGCAGAACCTGTTTCAGTAACGGTCACAGAGCTACCCGCAATAAGAGTGTCGGATTCCCTGAAGGTTATCTCACCCTCCACGTCTATATCAAAGAGGTGAACCTTCCTGTGCCTCGCCACGACTTCACCACCATCATCAATGATGAAGGAGGTGTTGTATATTCCCTCCGGGGTTCTCTCGGGAATTGAACCTGCAACAAGATGGATCCCCAGTTCTGCTGCAAGGGATCTCATTGCGGTTATGGTCTCTCCATTCTCATCCTCTGCATATTCAGGGAAGAGTTCAGAGTCGTAGGGGCATGTGAACATCTCAGGAAGGACCACAAGTTCAGCACCCCGGTTGCACGCTTCCATTATCATCTCAGAGGCCTTTTTGATGTTTTCTTCCTTTCTCTCAGTTACCTTCATCTGACAGATTCCAACCCTCAGACCGGGCACCCCCATAATATGGTCCTCAGAGGACGTTGTTCTCCAGGAGTATCCTTAAACCAATGAGGATGAGGATGACACCACCCAGTGCCTCTATACGGTTTTCAAAGATGTGACCTATCTTCTCTCCAAGATAGCTTCCCGCAAGGGAGAGGAAGAATGTGATGACTCCTATGATTATTATGGGTAACCATATTGATATGTTAAGGAGTGCAAAACTGACACCCACAGCAAAGGCGTCTATGCTGGTTGCAACTGATAGCAAAAGGAGTTCTCGGTAACTGAATTTGAATTCCTCCTCCTCAAGCATGGTGCTCTCGTATATCATTTTCAGGCCGATGAGAAGGAGGAGTGTAAATGCAACCCAGGGCGCAAAGGTTGACACGATGCTCTGGATTTCAATGCCGGATATCCATCCGAGGACGGGCATGAACGCCTGGAATGCCCCGAATGAGAATGCAGTTATGAGGGCGTAGTTGATTCCTGATTCATGGCTCACAAGACCGCGGCTCACTGATATGCTGAATGTGTCCATTCCCAGGCCAATTCCAACGAAAACCATCGATAGAAGATCCATGGGTATCACCATTGAGTAACCATATAATTCTCTCACCAGTTACTTATAAAATCATCTGCAGATGCAAAAAGTTTATATACTACCATTTTAATAACTTAAGTTAACTAAATTTCTTAGATTCTGAAAAACACCTAAAAAGATTTTAATATGCGTTTAAAAAATTTCAGGAAATCTAAAAATGTTTAAAGCCAAAAATAAAAGCATAAGTCATGGATTTGATGAAAAGGAGTTAGAAGAATCAGAAGTAATGGATGCATATTCAAGGGCCGTCATGGATGCCTCCGCGGCGGTGAGCCCCTCGGTTGTCAGGGTAACAACACGGTCAAAATCAGGAAGCAGAGCAGCAGGCGGGGGCTCAGGGGTCATCTATACAGAGAAAGGCCATATAATAACCAACAGCCACGTCATCCACGGGGCAGAGAGGATAGACGTGAACCTCCACACAGGGGAGCACCACACAGCAGAGGTTGTGGGTGATGACCCCCACACTGACATTGCAGTCATAAAAATTGAACCTGAAACAGAACTCCAGGTACCTGAATTCGCAGACTCCAGCAGGGTGAGGGTCGGTCAGCTCGCCCTTGCAATAGGCAACCCCTTTGGCTTCCAGTTCACTGTCACAGCAGGGGTGGTGAGTGCCACAGGAAGATCCCTCAGGACAATGACAGGAAGACTGGTTGATGGGGTCATACAGACCGACGCGGCACTCAACTCTGGAAACTCTGGCGGCCCACTGGTGGACTTCAGGGGGAGGGTACTTGGAATAAACACGGCACTCATAAGGCCGGCCCAGGGGCTCTGCTTCGCCATACCATCAAACACAGTCCGTGAGGTTGCAGATAAACTCATAAAGGACGGCAAAATAAGGAGGGCCCACCTGGGGGTTTCATGTCAGAACATAGTCATCAGGGATGAACTCAGGGAAAAACTCGGCTTGAATTCAGAGAGGGGCGTGATGATAGCATCACTCCAGGATGGCCCGGCAAGGGTCGCTGGAATGATGAGGGGCGATGTGATAGTGGCAATCGATGATGAGCCGGTGGAGACAGTGGACGACATCCACAGGATACTCGGTGAGGAAAAGATCGACGTGGAATGTCACGTGGATGTGATAAGGGGGTCAGAGGTCTGTAAAGTCCAGGTAAGGCCCTCAGAGCTCCAGTGACTCTCCACCAAAATTTTTATGGGTGCACAGAACCATAGGTTATCCGTGGTAAGATGAAACCATCAGAAAAACTGGATGAGATTGACTCATCACTGAGGGGGGTGGGCTACGTACCAGACAGGGAGATCCTGATAACACTCTTCCTGGCACTGGAACTTGGAAAGCCCATCCTTGTGGAGGGCCCCCCAGGCACAGGAAAGACAATGCTGGCCAGAAAGACAGCCGAGGCCCTTGGAAGGGAATTCTTCAGGATACAGTGCTATGAGGGCATAACATTCGAACAGATAGTCGGGGAATGGAACTACCAGAAGCAGCTTCTGAGCCTTGAAAGGTCCAGGATCAGCGGATCCCCAGAGGACGTCTTCACTGAGGATTACTTCATAAAGAGACCCCTCCTGTCAGCATTCATCAATGAGAAACCCTCACTCATCCTCATAGATGAAATAGATAAGGCCGACGAGGAAGTTGAGAGTTTTCTGCTTCAGGCACTTGGAGAAAAACAGATAACAGTCAATGACCTTGGAACCTTTGACCTCAGAAATGATATACTGGTCTTCCTCACATCCAACTCCCAGCGAAACCTACTGGATGAGACAAGGGACAGGTGCCTCTACATCCACATCGACTACCCGGACCCTGAACGTGAAATGGAGATTGTAAGGGCACACGTCCCCTCTGCACCTGCCACTCTTGTTCAGGAGACCGTCATGTTCATAAACCGGATAAGGAAACTGGGTGTCATAAAGAAGCCCTCAATAAGGGCAACAGTGGACTGGCTCCGAACCCTCATGGCCCTTGGAAAGGAACACATTGACAGGGAAACAGCTGAGGAGACCCTGGGTGTGGTTATAAAAAACAGGGCAGACGAGGGCAAGGTTCGGGGGCTTGTGGAATCCCTTGATGAGAGTTAACCACCAGTGAAACTGGAGCACATGTTTCATGGAGAAAATAATTCTTCTTTCGAATATTTTAAGGGATAAGGGACTTCCTGTAAGTATAAGGAGCACCAAAGACGCATTTTCAGCCTATAAAATATTCAAAAACAGACCTGAGCTCAGGGAGGCCCTCTTTTCAGTTTATGTTAAGGACATGAGGCACTCAGAAGATTTCATGGACGCCTATAATGAAGTTTTCGGGGGTCTGGATGAAGAAAGTGATGAATCATCCGGTTCAGGGAAGGGTGAGAGGATCAGGTCTTCAGAGGAACATACCCTAGGTGAAGTCACAGAGGGCATCAATATTGAGGATTTGGCGGAAATTCAACCTGAAATCCCGGATATCTTTGACTCCAGAACCGATGAGAGCCAGATCCTTGACAGGGATATGTCCACCCTCAACACGTTCGACCCCGAGATATTTGAGCTCTGCCGCAGACTGGGAATGAAAATTGCCAATAGAAGATCCAGGAGGCTCCGCCGTTCAAAGAAGATGCGACCCGATATAAGGCGGAGCATAAGGAAGAACATGAAGCACGGGGGCACGATAATTGAACTCGTGAGGTCAGAGCCCAGGGAGAGAAAGAGCCAGCACATATTCCTGAGTGATGTGAGCGGTTCCTGTGACTGGATAAGCAACTGGTTCTTCTGCATAGTCTACGCGGCCCAGAAGACGTTCTACAGGTCACGTTTCTTTGACTTCGACAGCAGGGTCATTGAAACGACCCACCTACTTGATGAGGATGACCTCTACGATGCCTTCAGGAACCTCAGGGAGTCCAGAATAAGGAACCTCATGCTCCATGGGACATCAAACATGTACACAGCCTTCAGCGACTTTCTTGAAAATGTTAATTTCACAGGAAAGTCCTGTATAGTGATCCTCTCAGACTGCAGGGACTGGGCAGGGCCAAGGAAGGAGGGGGCCCCTGAAAGCGCTGAACTGGTGGCTGAAATGTCTGAGAGGGCAAGGAAGGTCCTCATACTGAACCCTGAACCAAAAAAGAAGTGGGACGTTGTTGACAGCTGTGTTTCAATTTACAGGGATGCCGGTGCAGCTGTGAAGGAGGTCAGGACCTTAAGGCAGCTGGCAGAGGTTATAGAGGGTCTCTGATGGGCATAACTGTTTTTAAGAGGATATAAAAATGCTCTTAAACCTTTATCCTTTTACCTTACTTCAGGATAAGGGTGACCCTCTCTTTACGTATCAGCTGTCCAGTTTTTAAAATGCGCCAGCTGCTCTGTTAACTGCATCCACGAGTTCTGGAGATTTTCACCGCCACTTTCAAAGGGGAAAAAGCCAGCAGGAGCTAAAAAAATTCATGGTGTAATTCAAAGTTCGGGATTTTCCTTCATCTCTTATTTAGAGTTTTTTTGATCCACTTTATGGGATATTTTTCGTGTTTGAATTTCATTCCAGACCTGAAAATTCAAGAAATTTACCATCGAAGGTTATCAGTACTGGACTCTCTTCGCTCATCATCCCTTCCACTTCGATCATTTCAACCCCCCTAGAGTCATAGTATTAATATGGGATTCAGAGTATTTAATATTGCCGAGCCTTTGAAAATTAGGTATTCAAATCCGGTTTCATTTTAAAAGCAGACTTATGATTTTATTGCATCAAAAATTAGTGTTGAGGCAATGAATATTTTAAACATTTAATAATGAAACCGGAACTTTAAGCAGCTGATAGGGTTAGTTTAATGGATGCAGAGATTCAGAGGAAGTTATCCAGTGTAACCCCCCTGTTTGATTTAAGTTCCCTGGGGGGCTCGATCTCCCTGAACTCCAGCCCCTCATCCTCCAGCATCTCCAGGGCATCATGGGTTATTGATGGGGCCACCAGAATGCCCCTCACACCCACCCGGTCATCCCTGAATTCATCCACATATCTTCTGAGCTGTTTAACAGCACTCACACCGGCCTTTCTGCTTTTAAGTTCAATTATCATGAGCGAACCATTCTCATCCTTACCCAGAATATCAATGAAACCGGAACTGGTGGCATATTCCCGGGCAACGGGTCTGAAACCAGGCTCGATGAGATGGGGGTGCATTATTATCATGTCCCCCATGTCGCTTTCATGGCCCGATACGGTGAGCTCATGCATATCCCTTGGAAGGTAGGAGGAGATGAGGTGTATCTCATGGAGCTCAACCTCAAGGCGCTCCTCAGGGGATCTCCTGATACTTTCGAGAAAGAGGCTTCCACGCTTCATGTAGACCCTGCACCTTGATCTGGGGGGCTGCCAGTTAACAGGGTCCACCTTTCTGTCCTGGTGGACCATGAATGTTCCATCCGGTTTTATAACGATGAGCCTCTCACCGGCACCAAGGCTGCTCCTGGCACGCCCCTCATAGGATGCACTGCAGCAGGCAAGTATCACTATAAGAGAGCGCTTCCTTATACCCTCCTCTAGCAGCTGGTATGCCTCATTTCTGGATGGATTTTCAGATACCCTGCACTTCATGTTTATCAGCGGCCCTATTTTTCACAGTTCTGACCTTACAGAGGTGTAATTTCTGTTCATCTGGATGTAAGATTTAATATCAATGCTGAAGTTATATATACTCTGCGAGGCAGTGCCACAAGAGAAATGAAAGTTGGTTGTCCATGATAAAGGAATTTGTTATAGGAACCGAGCTTGCACCGGCATATTACGGGGATCTCCTTGAATTCATCCGGCGCTACTATCTCATGCCCGGTGACTTCGATGAAATAAGAAGAGATGGCCTGAGGCTTGTTTTCAGGGCATGGAGGGATGAGGGAATAATATATGGTGAGATAATCGCCGGCGAAAACCTCAAACTGATCCTCGAATACCCTGCGGAACTCGGGGAATGGGCAGAGGCCATATATGAGGACATATTCACATCCATCCAGGCATTTGAGGATATGATGAGGCAGCACACAGTGTACTTTGCCTGGGTGGAGGGGGAGGATATAATCCCTGAAAGGCCCCCGACAGGGAGGGGGATGGCATCAAAGGGCATATTCGGAAGCAGCATGCTCCTTGTCTATGTGCTCTTCTTTGGTGTCAACATAATCCTATTCATCATTCTGGGGTTCTATGCAGTTATAGCGATCCTCCTCATGCAGCTCGGTATAATACTCCTCTCAGACCGCATATATGCCGGGATGGGTGAATGGGTTATAACCCCAGAAAACCCCAGCGTACACATAATCCAGTTCCAGCTCCCTGAAGACGAATTCAAATTCTTCATAGATAAGATGGGTAATGAAGCGATCCTGAAAATCAAACGTGAAATTTACAGGCTTTCCCTTGCAGAGAATAGGCCTCCCACATGTGAGGATGCACGGGGAGTCCTTGAAAGGTACGGCTTCAGGTGCAATCCACTCTATGAGAGGTCAAGGACCGTTAACCTTTACTCCATAATTGAAGATGCTGCCGGGGCATTCGGGATACCGGTACCCAGGATTGTTCTCTCCAACACCATGATAGCAAACGCCGCTGCAACGGGTCCAAGTCCCCGCAGAGGGCTGGTACTTGTAACAACGGGGCTCCTGGTCCAGTTAACCGATGAGGAGGTGCTTGCGGTTATAGGCCATGAAATGGGGCACCTTGTCGGGAGGGACCCCATAATACTTTTCAGCATAGTGTCTGCCGAGTTTGTAATGAGACTCACGGTATTACTGCCGGTTGTGCTGGTTTCCCCGCTTCTCTACATAATCATTGCAATGGGTATAATATTCTTTGTGGCCAAGTTCTTTGAGGCAAGGGCTGACCTCCTATCTGCAATGATTATAGGAAAACCGGAGGTCCTTGCGAGGGCCCTCAGGAAAATAGGTTACCAGAAACTGGCACTTGAGAAGTCAGGCTCCCAGAGGATATCCGGGTGGACGGCCTGGGACCCCCACCCCCCCATATACTTCAGGATAAAGCGGCTTGAAACTCTGAGGGATTATGAGAACGTGAAAAGTCCCCTCATCAGATCAGCGGTTGATGTGGTAAGAGGATTCAGGGACTCTCTAAGGCAGTTTTTTTAGGTTATGGTTGGTTATCTCAGAAAACTCCAGCATCTGATTTCATTCAAACCTTGAGAGGACCTCTGCAACATCATCAAGTTTTATCTCATCGGGGCCCCGGATACCATACCTCATGCATATGGATTCAACGGGTTCACGGTTTACAAGGTAATCAAAGAGGTCCCTGTACTCATCTTCACTGTAATCATGGTCCTCACGTGTGGCCTTCGCAAGTTCAATTATGGCCTCCCTTAAGAGGCCATCTATTCCCCTTTTACTGGCGAGGCTGTCAAGGAAATCATTTCTTTTAAGGTCCTCGCCAAAGAATTTTTTAAATGACCTTCTCTGCTGGAGGCCCTTGTAGATGATTATGAGTTTATCCTGCATTTCCCGTGCTTCACCCTTTCTGATAATCTGAAACCCTCCATTCAATCACTAACTATTTTTATCAATTTCGCCATACAATAAAACAGTTCTGATTCTCAGGGTGACAACATGTACAGGCTTGAACTCGATAGGACCATGTGTATATCATGCGGAAACTGTATCGAAAACTGCCCGGAACTCTTTGAATTCGCGGATGATGGTGTCTCATCCCTGGTGGGGGTTGAAATATCTGACCTCCAGGTTAAGGAATTTGATGACCCATCATGCAGCGAAAAGGCGGCAGCCAACTGTCCTGTCATGTGCATAAAGCTTTACAGTAATGGTGAGGAGATCACATAGTTTTCACTGGTTGATTAAGGAGCAGTAAAATGGAGGAAGGCAAACCATCATACTTCAATCTCGGTGAATTCAGATTTGAATCAGGAGAAAAACTCAGCGATGTAAGGGTTGAATACAGAACCATCGGGGAACCCTCCCTGAATGATGAGGGTGAAATAGATAATGCTGTCGTCTATATACATGGGTGGAGTGGAGACTTTTCTTCAGTTAAAAGGATAGCTGACCTCACAGCACCTGGAGGCGCCCTTGACGGGTTCTTTGTGATATCCATGAGCTCCCTGGGGTCCCCTGGTTCGGCTTCACCATCCACAACATCACTTGGAGATGAATTTCCCGCCTACACAGTACTCGACATGGTGAACTTCCAGAGACAGTTTCTCAATGAGAGATTTGGCATAAAAAAGGTCAGGGGAGTCATAGGGACATCAATGGGGGGATTTCAGGCGCTTCAGTGGGCTGCAGAGTACCCTGATGAGATGGAGTTCCTCATGCCCCTTGTAACCTCCTGGAGAACAAGGGGAGTTAACTATGCACTCTTCAGTTACATGAACCACCTCATTGAGTCAGACCCTGACTTTGTCGCGGGCAGAAAACCCGGGAGGGCCCTGTCACTCTCATCCATGCTCATGTACCTCTATGGACTCTCAAGGGAATACTACAGTGGCCTTGAGAACCCCGAGCTGGAGTCGGCGATGAGGGATATGGGGTCAGAGGGGGAACTCATGGACCCCAGTGATGTGCTGTGGAGGAACAGGGCCGCCATGAACCATAACCTGGAGGGTAAGCTAGGGAGGATAAGGGCAAGGACCCTCATATTCGGGGTGAACCAGGACCAGTACTTCCCACCGGAACTTGACACGATCCCCATGGCCGAACTCATACCTGGCTCTGAGTTGATTCTATTTGATTCTGAATGTGGACATCTGGGAGTGAATGAGATAGGTAAATATGGTGAAATCATAGCTTCATTCATTAAAGGTGACAGTGAATAAGAAGGAAGGTGTTTATTTGCAGGTGAAGGTTGAGGATTTTGGCTTCAGTGAGGATAAATGCATGAACTATGTACTCTACAGGGTGTCAGACATTGATGATGATGTCAGAAGGAAACTCATGGAGAGACTTGAGGAGGACACAGAGGAGGACAACGGAGACCTTCTGATAACAGTTTTCTATGCGCAGGAGTACTTCCCCTTTGGCTCAGAGGAGGCAAAGGTGCGCATGGACGACTTCATTGCAAGGGAGGAAATTGAGATGACAGTATTCCTCTCCAGTGTCCTCGAGGACTGAAATCATTCAGATGACCCTGAGTTGCTGGTTCCGACGGAGATAGGGGGACATGCATTCTGAGCCTTCTGTGGAAGTTAAAAAAATCGAAAAATCCGGTGATAAATGGAGGGTTGTTCTGGAACTACGTATTCCAGGACATGGACTATTAGAAATTCTGGATGAACTTGAAAGAAGATTCAGAGACTACTCATTTCGCGCAGATGGCAGGGATATAACCGTTGAGGCGTCATTCAGGATCCTCGAACCATGGGAGGATGAACCGGCGGAGGATGTGGTTGAGTCCATGGCACTGGAACTTCTCTCTTTTATAACTGGTGGGGGGCTTCGGGGTGAAATTTGATGGCTACGGGTTCGGCAAATACCTCTATGAGAGAAAGAGGTGGGCTGTGTTTCTCGCACCAAACCAGAGCAACCTTGGAACGTGTGTAGTGGCCCTCAAAAGGAGGGAGGAGTTTCTTGGAAACCTAAAGAAGGATGAATGGGATGAAATGATCCTTATAATATCTGAACTTGAAAATTCAGTGAGAAAGGCATTTGGGGCCGCCATGTTCAACTGGGGAGTCCTTCTTAACTCTTTCTACCGTGAAAACACCCCTCCACCACAACTGCACTGGCACTTCATACCCCGCTACAGAAATGAGGTGGTAGTGAATGGGGAGGTCTTCGATGACCCCTTCTTTGGTTACATGAGGCCAAGGCCCCCAAGGAATATCTCAGAGGAGACTCTCCAGGAAATAAGGAATAAAATGCTGGCCTGGATAAAAAGGTAGAATCATTGCGTGAATGGATACAGAACGCTTGGGTAGAGAAGCTGGATCATGCCTTGAAATGATGCCTTGGATAAATAAGATTAAAAAATTTATTGGCCTGCGGGCAGTAAGCATACAGAATTTTATCGAAGACGCTCCAGCCGCTCCCTGAACTCCTTGCGGTGCCTCTTTTCCTCATCAATTATATGTCTTAAAACTCCGGTGACCTCATCATCGTCAATTATCTCTATCTGCCTCTCATACTCTTCAATACCCTCTGTTTCCTTCTGGATCTGCCTTTCAAGGCCCTCAATTATATCTTCACCAAGGTAATCCACTTTGCCGATCTCCATTGAGGGTCTGCCGCCTCTCTTTGTTATGAGGTCCGCAAGCCACCACATGTGCCTCATCTCATCTGCCGCGATTCCTTCAGTTAGCCTGCTGAGGTCACAGTCCTCTATAACAAATGCGTTGTAGGTGTACATCATGGTCGCCTCAAGTTCATGGCGGAAGTCGATATTCAGGAGTTCTATTATCTTTTCAGTGTCCATAAAAATCCACCTCAACGTAATATCTGTCCCTCTGGATATATAAGTGGTTCTCACCGTGAGAAAAAGCCCATATACCCTCTGGAATAAATAGAGTAATGGTGATTGGATGCCAGCGGAGGTTTATTTTTCAGATTTCAGGGCAAGGTCCAGGAACGAGAACAGGGGCATGAAGATACAGAGGATATTTGACGCGGCCTTTGGCGAACCCTTCTCTGGGGATGACATCGTGGCTGTTAAGGTGCACTTTGGTGAACGGGGCAACGACTCCTATGTGAGCCCTGTTCTGGTGCGCCACGTTATTGAAAGGATAAGGGAGA
Organism: Methanothermobacter sp. CaT2; assembly: GCF_000828575.1. Classification (GTDB taxonomy): domain Archaea; phylum Methanobacteriota; class Methanobacteria; order Methanobacteriales; family Methanothermobacteraceae; genus Methanothermobacter. The sequence continues at coordinate 1,635,978 of NZ_AP011952.1, forward strand.
GCGGGGCATCCCCTTTCCTAACGGATACCAACACCCTCTACTATGGTTCAAGGCATAATTCGGTTGATCACATTGAAACAGCCATACTCAATGGCTTTGATTATTCCGTTGCCGGGGCACCTCTTATAATTGCAGATGGGCTTCATGGAAACAATGAGGTAACTGTGCCTGTGAAGGAAGGCACTTCAGTGAGGTTAAAATAGCAGGTGACATTGCCGAGGCATCGGCAATGGTTGTCATATCACACTTCAAGGGTCACGGGATGAGCGGATTTGGAGGGGCCCTCAAGAACCTTGCCATGGGATGCGCCACCATCCAGGGAAAGATTGAACAGCACGAGTGCGCAAAACCCGTGGTGAGGGGTGAATGCACTGAATGCGGAGAGTGCGTCTATGAATGTCCCGTGGATGCCATGAAACTCCATGATGGCATCATGATAGAATACGATAGGTGCATTGCCTGCATGAACTGCCTTGACACCTGTCCCAGCGAGGTATTTGACCTTGACTGGGAGAGGGACATACCTGAGTTCATTGAGAGAATGATGGAGTACGCCCTCGGGGTAACATCCACCATTGACAGGATATTCTACCTGAACTTCCTCATGGATATAACCCCCGACTGTGACTGTGTACCCTGGAGTGACAGGAACATAGTTCCCGACATAGGGATACTGGCATCAGAGGATCCAGTTGCAGTGGATACAGCAAGTTACCACCTTGTGAACCTGGAGGAGGGAATCAGGGGGTCAATGCTCGAGGAGAACCATGAGACCGGGGGGGATAAGTTCAGGGGTGTGTGGGGTGACGTTGATGGAACCCACCAGATGGTATATGCAGAGAAACTCGGTATAGGGGCGCGTGATTACAGACTGATTGAAATACCATAATAAGTGCACAGGGATGTATTGAATCTTATGGGGTGAGGTTTGGCTGTTACTGACGGGATACCTCTATCATCCTCTCAACAGCCCTCCTGGCCCTTTCAGCCACATCATCAGGAACCGTTACAGTGAATTCCTCATTGACCAGCGAATTTTTAACCTTCTCAAGGGTGTGCAGTTTCATGTTCTCACATATGGCCTCTGCAAGGAGGGGGATTGTTTCCTTATCTGATTCAAGGTCGAGACGGGCTGTCATGTCAACCTCTGTACCTATTATGAAGCGCTTTCTGTCTGACTCCAGGACCCTCCGCAGCATTCCGCCGGTGCTCAGGATGTGGTCCGCCAGTTCCTGAACTTCAGGGTCACATTCAGGGTGTATGAGTAGTTCAGCGTCGGGGTACTCCTCCCTCTTTGCAGCAACATCAGCAACAGTGAACATCTTATGGACATAGCAGTAGCCGTTCTCTGGGATGGGGATTATCCTCTTGTCGGTGTGCTGCTGAACATACCATGCAAGGTTTCTATCGGGGCCAAAGAGTATTAGGTCCTCATCCAGACTTTCAACTACTTTGACGGCATTTGCAGATGTGCAGAGAATATCCGCCTCTGCCTTTGCCTCTGCAAGGGTGTTAACGTATAAAACAACTGCAGCATCAGGGTATCTTTTTCTGGCCTTTCTGACGTCCTCTGCACTTAGCATGTGTGCCATGGGACACTCCGCACCCCTGTCAGGTATCAGGATCTTCTTATCAGGGTTGAGGATGTAGGCTGTCTCAGCCATGAAGTCCACGCCACAGAAAACAACAATGTCCCTATCATGTATTTCGCTTGCCTTCATGCAGAGTTCAAGTGAGTCACCTTTAAAGTCTGCAATTTCCTGTATCTCCCTTTGCTGATAGTTATGGGCAAGTATGATAGCATTTTTCTCCTTCTTCAACTTCAGAATATCCCTTTGCAGCTGATTTAACATAAGCGTCCCTACTGAAAAATTATATGATAGAATCAAGAATTAAGGCAATCTATCTATAGGGGTTAATGTTTTATAAATATTTCCATAAAACAGGCACCCTGAGTGAAATCATCCTTTATTCTGGAACTCTGGGATCCTTTAATCCCAGATCTGCCTTAACTCTGGGTGGATGGTCTCTGTTATCCCAAGTTCATCCATGGCATCCCTGTAGGCCATGTATATTGCTGTAAACTCTGGCCTTATCATGCCCCTGAATGCACCATATCCCATAACACGCCCGTAATTCTCTGTTATTGATATGATTATTATTTCCATGTCCCTCTTTATCTCCTCAAGGCCGTATCCTGCAGCTGAGATGTTTTCCCTCAATTTTTTGAAGTCAACTGATGCATTGCTGAGGACACCAACCCCCTCAAGGGTGATTGGACATTCATCGTGTGGAAGGGATTTGCGGAGCATACCCCCTGCAGGGGCCACACCCATAATTTTACTGGCCCCTATTGACATCGCAAGGAGGATATGCTCATAGATAAGAAGTGCTGTTTCCTTTTGGGCTTCGGGGTCAGATGGGACATCAATGGATTTGAGTTCCGGGAGGGATAGTGGTGGCCTCACCTCCGGGATGGCTTGTGACTGCAGGGACCCTTTAAATTTGTCTTCCACCATGGGTTTTTCTATTTTCTCTTCCAGGGGCTCTGGTTTTTCAATTTCAGGTTTTTTGAGTATTTCTACCTGTTCATGCACCACGCCAGTACTGATATCATGCACAGGGTCCTGTTTCTGCCCAGTGGCTTCAGGTTTCTGTTCTGCAATCGTAACATTGATTTCATCACCCTCAGGGATCCCACTGACGTCTGAACCTGCAGATTCGGAAGTGATACTTGCTTCAGAACCTTCGGATTGGGGGGTGATACCTGCTTCAGGCTCCATGGTTGATTTAATCCCTGCGGCTGATGACTCCTCCTTGACATATTCCAGTTCATGGAGTATTTCAGGGTCTGAAAGTCTCTCCATGACCCTTCTTGCAAGGAGGATCACCTTGCCAAGGTTTGACCTTTTATCAGCAAGCACAAGGAGATGGAGGTCATCGTTGAGCAGGACCATCTTCCCATCGGGAAACTCAATAACGGCAGACTGATAGTCTCCCTGCCCCGCCCTTTTGAGGAGTTTACCTGAAGCATCTGCCATTACACTGGCCATGGATCCAAGGTTTCCGCTGGAGGCTCCCCTGCTGTAGAGGATGCTGCCTGAACTGTCAGTTACGATTACCCCCTCAACCCCTTCAACTTCCAGGATTTCACCAACTATCTCTTCAAGTATTCTAAAACCCCCACTCACATGTTCTCTCTACGCACAAGTTTGCAGTGTGTTATCCAGGCAGCCTTCTTTTTGCCTGGAGGATAACACGTTATGAGCATGAGCCTGGCCTCCCCATTCTGGGCGAAGCGCACGGGATTGACCTTATAGTCCCATCTTATATCATCACCATTGGATGTCACCACATATACGTAGCGCCTTGAGGAGAGACGGTCCTCTATTATAACCCTATCCCCCCTCCTGAGGGCACCTATCCTTCTAAATGGTCCTGAATAGGTGGTTCTATGCCCCAGGATCCCACAGTCACCTGCAGACCCCGGCATGACACTTTCAGGGTAGTGGTAGACCGATTCATAGGCATTCACGGTGTCTTCCCTTATCCAGCACCTGACGCCTATCGCGGGTATTATGAGCTTCCCAATTACCGGTCCGCTTGAGCCTGCAGCTGTGCTGGGGCCTGAAGGGACAGGATCAAAAAGTTCTCTGGGTGCATTCCTGTAGTTTTCAAGGTGAACACGTGACCTTTCCAGGGTCTGGTAATCCTCAAAGGCCTTTATAATGATGCCTGAGGTAACCGATACGAAGAAAAGGCATATGATGGCTGCGTAGATGCTGTTTCTTCTCATTCAAAACCCTGCATTTGATCCTGTTTAGAATAACCTTCAAGGACCTTTTTCACATGAGACGCAATCACGTAACGGTATTTCGTTACCTTTTTTGGATCAGGGACCCAGGCTGTCACCTTTGCCTTTATCCCGGTATCTGTAAATTCAAGGACAATGAGCCCGGGCTCAGGGTCCTTCAGTATACCTGGAACTCCCATGAGAACATCCTTAACTTCAGATTCAAACTTTTCAATATCAACACCGTAGTCAAGGTTGACCCTGAGTTCAACCCTCCTACTTTCCTCTGCACTGTAGTTGACGTATGCTGTTTTGGAGAAGGTTGAGTTGGGCACCGTTACTATTTTGGCGTCAGGGGTTTTTATTGTTGTTGTCCTGAAACCCACCCTTTTAACCTTACCCTTCTGCCCGGCAACCTCAATGGTGTCACCAACCCTGAAACTCTTATCAGCCAGTATGAACATCCCGGAGATGAAGTTGGATATGATGTCCCTGGATGCAAAACCCACCGAGACACCGGCTATACCCAGACTCACGGTTATGGCGGTTACGTCTATTCCAAGTTCCCTCAGAACTATGCTAAGGGCTATGATGTATATGCTGTATTTTATTATGTCATTGAGGACCTGTATGAGTGTAAGGTCAAGGTCCCATTTTCTGGTGGACCTCTTGAGGAAATATGAGGCCCACTTAACAAGTAGAACAGCGGCCATCACCGTGACGATTATGATGAGGATGGTTTCAGGACCTGGAACCGGAATCATCAGCCTTCACCTCCACGGTCATGAGGTCATCTGCAACATAGGTTTCAGGGAAAACCTCCCTTGCGGCGTTCAGAATAACCTCGGTCCGCTTGTATCTGGTGCTAAGATGTGTGAGTATCAGTCTCCTGACGCAGGCAGATGCAGCAACCTCCGCGGCTTCCCTTGCAGTGGAATGCCCACTTTCAGCCGCCTTATCCTCACTTCCAGCCTCAAAGGTTGACTCGTGTATCAGAAGGTCCGCTTCACGGGCAAGATCTATAACGGACTCACAGGGGCGGGTGTCCCCTGAGTAGCATATCTTCACACCCCGCCGTGGGCTTCCAAGGACCTCCTCTGGTTTTATGATCCTGTCACCAGCCCTCACAGGCATGCCCCTGTGCAGCTTTCCAAAGGCAGGACCCGGTTTGAGTCCAAGTTCAATTGCCTTCTCCCTGAGGAACCTCGGCCTCTTCTTCTCCTCAAAACAGTAGGCGAGGTTGAATACCGAATGGGAGGCGGGTGCCGAGGTAATACGGTAGTCCTCCTCCTCAAGGACGGTGCCGCCCCTAACCTCATGCACATGGATATCAAAATCGAGCGTGAAGTAGCCCAGCTTCATGATGGATTCGTGGAGTTCATGGATTCCTGGGGGCCCATATATCTCAAGGGGCTCCTGGCGCCCCCTGAAGCCCATTGACTGTATCATTCCAGGTATCCCCAGGATATGATCCCCGTGTAGATGTGTTATGAACATCCTTGTAACCTTCATGGGGCTGATGCCTGCAAGGGCCATCTGTCTCTGAGTTCCCTCACCACAGTCAAACAGGAATACCTCACCGGGGATTCTAAGTGCTATTGATGTGTGGTTCCTGTTCTTTGAGGGGACAGCTGATGATGTACCCAGAAATGTAACTTCCATCATATCACTCTTTCAAAGGTTCTTGGAGGATATCTGCTGGAGATCTGCTTCATGGACATAAAATTTATAATTCTTCCCTTTATATTAATTTAGGGGATCTTCATGATTGACATTCTCAGGGAAATGATCAGGGCAGACGTGGGGTTTGAGGATATAACAACTGAGGCACTTGTTGAAAGGGGCACAGTGGCAGTGGCGGATGTCATAGCAGGAGAGGATGGCATAATTGCAGGTATGGATGTGGCAGGGATCATAGCCGCGGAATTCGGAATCGAAATGGAAAGGCTGAAAATGGATGGTGATCCGGTTAAAGCCGGTGAAAGGGTTATAAGCCTCGAGGGGGAAGCTTCAGATATCCTGAAGATCGAGAGGACAATGCTGAACCTCATGATGAGAATGAGCGGCATAGCCACCCTCACACGAAGCATTCTGGAGCGGGTGAGGGCAGTGAACCCTGATGTGAGGATAGCAGCCACCAGAAAGACAACTCCTGGACTGCAGTGGTTTGAAAAGCAGGCAGTTAAAATTGGTGGTGGGGACACCCATCGCTTCAGGCTTGATGACTGTGCAATGATCAAGGACAACCACATAGCAATCGCTGGAAGTGTGGAGGACGCGGTGAGGCGGGTTAAGGAACATGTAAGCTTCACAAAGAAGGTTGAGGTTGAGGTTGAAAGGCCAGGTGACGCGCTACTGGCGGCAGAGGCAGGGGCCGACATCATCCTGCTTGATAATATGAACCCCGGGGACGTCAGGAAGGCACTGGAAGAACTCGAAAGTGCCGGGCTGCGGGACAGGGTAATTGTTGAGGCATCAGGGGGTATAAAACCTGAAAATATAGATAAATATGCTTCCACTGGAGTTGATGTAATATCAATGGGGTTTATAACCACATCCGCCCATCCAGTTGACCTCAGCCTTGAGATAAGGGAACTGAAATGACCTTTAATTCTGGTAATCAGAACACTTAATTTAATTAAAGAGGGCCTATATTTTCTGTTGTTATATTCGGTGTTTCTTTGATTATATGGAATACATTTATATACCTTGAGCCTGATATAGTCACATGGAGGTAGAAACCTATGGAGAATGAAGAGATTCAGAATAACAATGCTGATATGGAAGCTGAAGAGGAAACCGAGGAATTACCCTTTGCCAAGGCAGAGGTTGTCAGGCTCATGAAGCAGCACCTTGACAGTGACAAGATGATACGTGAAAGGGTCAAGGTTGAGATGAATAAGTTCCTCGGAGAAATCCTCGAGAAGGTATGCCAGCAGCTTAACCAGTACCCCTATGCCACAGTGGAATACGAGATGCTCAAGGAGTGCATATATCCATACAAGAACATTGAGAGAATAAACCAGGAAAAGGAACGCCTCCTGGCACACCTTGAGGCAATAAAGGCCGACTGTGATGCAATGGGTATGGATATCAAACGCACACTCAAACTAAGGGATGTTGATGAGGACTAGTCCTCCTCATCAATCTCATCTGACTCAAAAACCAAAAATCCTGTCTTGAGGGACTTTATTTCTTCATCTGAGAGCTTTTCCCTCACAGCAGTGGGGTGGCCAACAAAACTCTGCCCGAATGGATCCTCAATTATAACTGTGACATTCCTTTTTCCCCCGCGAACTTCACGGAGCATTTCCAGGATCTCTGAGGCCTTTTCCTTTGATTCATCCTCCTCAAAGAGGTTGATGGCCGTTTTAACGGCGGTTTCAAATCTCTCAACAACACCCTCAATGTTGGAGATGTAACCTGTTGACCTGGGGCCCGGTTCAACCTTGAGTCCGAGTTCAGGTATCCTTATGGTTGCTGACTGGGACTTAACGACCCTTGCGTTGAGTGTTTTGTCACCCACCTCGATTGTGTACCTTGATGGTTCCTTCTGCTCAAGGCAGATTATATCTGTGCTTCTGTAGCCACACCTGCTGCAGATGAGTACGGATTCCATTATCTCACCGAAGTAGGGGATCTTCTCAACCCTACTGATGGCGGTCATACACTTCTCTCCACTGCAGACTGGGCAGTCGATCTTCATATCCTGCTGGTTCAATCTGTCACCCCTGTGCTCCTGATTACAGAACGCAAATTAAGTGAATGGATCATCAAATTTACACTGTGATATTCAGTTCTCTTCCCGGCAGATAAGTCCCGGTGTTCAGTTCTCTTCCCGGTATATCAGTCCCTTTTCCTTAAGTTCATTCAGTATCTCCTGAAGACTCTCAGGGTCCGGTGCGCATATCCTGTGGCTGTGGATGTTATCTGAAAGCGTGTAAAGCCTTTCAAGATCTCTTTTTCGCTTTGGACTCTCATTTAACCGCTTAAGAAACCTTTCAGCCTCAACAGGATCGTATACATTGACCTCACGTTTGAGTGGCTGTGAAAATCCAGGTATTGGATAGGATACGTCAACGATTCTTCCGCCATGCCTTTTAATGATGATGTCTATAACCTCACCGAGGCGTTCAACAGGGTGCTGAAGCGTCACCTCGGCGCAGTTTTCCCTTATGAATGACAGCATCCTTTTGATGGTGCACCTTATGTCGTCGTTGTTGATCACCGGTACGTCATGCTCCCTCGCCTTTCTTACAAGGTAGTCATGTATGACACGGTTCTCACGGAAGTATTCAAGGTGTTTTCCACCCCTCTTTACCTCCATGGCCCTCTTAACGAAGCGCTCCTTATGGACATTCTCCTCGGCAGAGAGGACAAAAAAATGGATTGATGCGTTTTCCTCAAATTTTTCAATGTCCAGGAGGCCAGGAAGGAGGTGGACGCCCTCTATGGTCACATCATCAGAGTCAGCAACAGCCCTTTCAATAACCTTCTCAACTGCAGGAATAACGAATGAGGCGTGTTCCTCAAAACCCGCACATATCAGTGACTCAATGTTGTTGTTACGGAAGCGCTCTTTGTCCCTCAGTGTTGTGTAGGCATCAAATGAGGACTTATGGAGCGCGGGAGCATAATCTGGCCCGATTATGCCCCTTACGATCTCCCTTATGAAATCTGTTTCTATAAGGTGCTTTATGTTTAACTCCCTGGCAAGTTCCGATGCAACGGTGGACTTTCCAATCCCTGAAGCACTTCCTATAAGTATCACATAGGGTTTTCTCAATTTTCACGCCCCATAATTAAAATAGAGGTTATGTAAGGAGATCCTTAACGCGTTCGGCACTTCTCCTCATCTCGATACGAATAAGACCAAGATTTATATCAACATCGGTTATCAGTACAAGTATTCCCTCCCCGGCGTCTATCATGAGGGTCTTACCCCTGGTACCCTCAATCATAACCTGTTCAAGGGGCTCATGCTTTATTTCCTCGGCGGACCTTTCTGCAGTACCGAAAACTGCTGAAGCCATTGCAGCGACCAGTTCCCCGTCTATATCGGATGGAACCTCACTTTCGATTACAAGACCATCCTTACCAACAACAAGGGAACCATTTACCCCATTGATCCTACCTAAATCTTTAAGTATTCTTGCTATCATACTATGCCTCCATAAACAGAGTATTCTACCCAAAATATATATGCTTTAAGCATTTATTAATTAAATGAGTATGACTAACTAATTAACAGTTTCTATTTGATTCCAGCAAGTATTAAAGGAGTGATTATTTGCACATATTATCTTCTGTCGAGGAACTGAGGGAGCTGAATCCGTTTATAATCATTGGATGTGGCGGTGGAGGAGAAAAATTTGCAAATTTTGAGGGAGTCGAACCTGTAGGATTTGTTGACGATGACCCCAGAAAGCATGGAAAGGACTTCTGTGGTTTTAAGGTATCATCAAGCCTCCTTAAGCTTATAGATGAGACCGATGCAAGAAGTGTTGCAATAATGCTCCCCATAGGTGCAGAGGGCACCGCCCTCAAGTATGCTGTCCAGGCGATAAATGAGGGTAAAAATGTTGTGACCTCATTCAGATCACTCCCACTGGCAGATAACACTTCCCTCATAAAATTTGCAGAGCAGATGAATGTAACAATCAAGGAGATAAGCCCCCGCCTTGACAACGTAAGGAAAATATTTGGGGTTGCACCCCCACGCTGCACAGAGGTACTCCCCAAGATAAAATACAGGCACAGGGCACCTGTGGTATTTGTTGGGGGCACCTCACAGGAGTGCGGCAAACGTACAACCACAAGGCTCCTGGGAAAGGAGGCAAAGGAAAGGGGCCTTGAGGCGGGAGTTATCTCAACCGATGAGATGGGTCTTGAACAGCCGGTTGACATAAATTTCCGGGCAGGGAGCCTCTCTGTTATGGATGTTGCAGCGGCTGTTATGGGCTCGGTGAAGTACCTTGAGGAGGAGAAGGATCCGGATATAATATTCATAGAGGGCCAGTCAAGCCTCACTGAAAGGAAAAACCCACACCCAAGGGGTTTATCGGCCTCAATACTTATAGGGGCAATGCCCGACGTTACGGTGCTCTGTCACAGGCCAAACCACCCCTACAGAAAACCAAGGGGGATAAATGAGGAGATAAGGGCCATAGAGGCAATCGAGCCAACGAGGGTTATAGGGATTTCCTTAAATTTAAGAAACATGAATGACAGATCAATAATGGAAAGGTATGAAGCACGCTTTGGGCTTCCTGTTGTTGATGTTAAAAATGGGGGGGCTTCAAGATTAATGGACGTGATCATGGAGCACATAGGGGAGATTTAGTTGAGGGACATTCTCGAAATGCTGAAGAAAAGTGTGGGACTTGATGAGGAAGTTAAGGAACCCGAGGAGACGGAAACCATAATAGTGCCGGAGCACTCCTTCTACGAGATCATTCTCCTGAAGGCAAAATCCATTGGCGATGTGGACGATGCCCTCTCCCAGGTGACCGATGAGAAGAATCCGGTTATACTTGATCTCACCGAGATCCAGAGAGATAATCCATCGGATTTCAAGACAGTGGGGGAACGCATAAAGGATCTCAGAGAGAATCATGGTGCAGAGGCGATACTCCTCTGCAATAAGGAGAAAAATGTGGTGATAATAACTCCACGGGAAATTAAACTCATCAGAAAGGGGTAGTGAACGTATGGAGCTTCCGATAACCAAGCCATCCAAGATTTCCTACGGTGATGAGATAGATTTCAGCGAACTTCTTGAAAAACTTGCATCAGATGAATACAATGGATTCATAAGGATTACACATGCATCCGATGAGGGCTACATTCTATTCAGGGATGGGATACACGTTGCAGCATCATACGACCGATACATGAAGGAGGAAGCTCTTGAAAGGATAATGGAAGTGGCCGATAAAACAGATACCCTCATAGAACTCTTTGATCTTAAAAGATCACAGCTGGATTACCTCATGGATATAAACAGAATTTATACAATAGAGCAAAGAGATGAGAGGGTAATCGAGCCTCAAGCGGTGGAAGAGGAAGATTACTTCAATCCAAAGGAGGCAAGTTACAGGCAGCCCATAACAGATGAAGAGACGCCTGAAACGTCTGAAATAGCCGTTGGTGCTTCCCCTGACATTGAAGATACTGAATTCACAGGTGCTCTGGAAGGTGAAGATGCAGAATCAACTGAAACCCAATCAAAGCCTCAGGTAGAGGTTACAGGAGAAGTTACTCAAGAACCCCAAACTTCAGAGACCGAAGAGTCCCCTGAAATTCCCGCCGCTGATGAATCGACTGATGCTGACACTGAAAAGGAAGAGAAACTTGAAAATGAAGCTCCGGACTCCATGGATGTGCCTGACTCCAAACCCCTCAGCAGAGACGAGCTCATGAAAAAATATGGCCTCAGGGATATAGGTGAAGAGGAGGTCGAAAAGGTCCTTGAGACGTATAAGGGTGGTGCAATCACAGATATCGATCCTGAACGGGTTGAACTGACCCTTATGAATAAAATAAAAATGTCTATACTGGGAATACCCCGTATAAAGGGTGCTGAAGTGATAGTTTTCCTTGACAACACATATGACCTCAGTGGAAAGATCAAGATAATGGTTGAACATGAGGGTAAGGGTATTTTCTCAAGGATCATGGGGGATTCAAAGGAGGAGGAGAACCTCAAGTTTCATATAATGGATATCGTCGAGATGGAACTCAGGAAAACCTTCAGGGATTTCCCTGAGATAGTGGATAACTTTGAGGTGAGTATTGAGGTGCGGTGATCTGCTTTTTGCTGTACCGGACATCAATATTTATATTAGGATGACTGTTATTATCTATGTGGAGGTATTGGAATGACAAGAGTGATTACAGTCGCATCAGGTAAGGGAGGTGTGGGGAAGACAACCATCACTGCTAACCTGGGTGTTGCCCTCTCAACCTACGGTGAAAGGGTTGTTGTGCTTGACGCTGATATAGCAATGGCAAACCTTGAACTCATCCTGGGGATGGAGGGAAAATCCGTCACACTTCATGATGTTCTCGCAGGTAACGCTTCAATTGAGGACGCGGTTTATGAGGGTCCCAATGGCGTGAGGGTGGTACCTGCTGGCATATCCCTTGAGGGGCTCAGAAACGTTAAACTTGACCGCCTTGAGGATGCACTCGCATACCTCATAGAGGATACTGATATACTCCTTATAGATGCTCCTGCAGGTCTTGAGAAGGACGCTGTTGCCGCACTTGCAGCTGCAGATGAACTTCTTCTTGTCACAACACCCGAAGTGCCATCAATAAGTGACGCCCTCAAAACAAAGATCGTCGCAAGTAAACTTGGCATCAACATAATAGGTGTTGTCATAAACCGTGAGCAGTACGATAAAACCTTCCTGAGTGTTGAGGAGGTTGAGACAATACTTGAAGTTCCTGTTATCGCGGTGATACCTGATGATCCCGAGGTGAGCAGGGCAGCAGCCTTTGGTGAACCCATAGTCATTAAGAATCCAAAGTCACCTGCAAGCAATTCCCTGATGAAACTTGCAGCGGACCTCATCGGTGAGGAATACCAGCCAATAGAACCAGACAAGCAGGGTGTTATCGCCAAACTCATAAGCGGTTTGATGGGGCGAAGGTGATCACCCCGGTGATTTATTTTGATGAGTGTTGTCAGTGTTGGAACCTGCAACATGGATTTTATTTTTCGGGTGCCCAGATTCGTTGAACCGGACTCTGAGATGAACATAGAAGATTTAAATGTCGTTCCAGGGGGTTCTGCGTTCAACTTTGCCGTCTGGATCTCCCACCTTGGATTTAAGGCTGGTGTTGTGTCGTCGGTGGGCAGGGATGTTTACGGGGATATGATCACATCCCTTCTGGAATCGAAGGGCGTCGATACATCCCGCATATCAAGGCAGGCTGAAACAACTGGTATGGCCTTCATATCAGTGGATGGGACTGGCAGGAGGTCCATTTATTCCTACATGGGTGCAAACGCCACTCTTGAAATTGGTGAGGCAGAATCAGAATATATAATGGCTGCAGATGCAGTTCATCTCAGCGGCTGCTACATTGAGGTTGCCAGCGCGGTTTCAGGTATCAGGAACGTCTCCTTCAGCCCCGGCACACTCCTGGCATCATATGGCATTGAAAGGCTTTCAGGTGTTCTTGAGAGAACCAGCATAATATTCCTTAATGATGATGAACTTGAGATGCTAACCGGCTCCGGGAGGTCAGGGATTGAAAGACTTCTGGAGGCCGGGGTCGGGAACGTTGTTGTGACCCATGGACCCAGAGGGGCATCCTTCTTTTCAGAGGACCACTCAGAGGCCCTGGAAATTGAGGCTGAGGATGCGCTGGATACCACCGGGGCAGGGGACGCCTTTGCAGCGGGTTTCATGTCAATGTGGCTTAGAGGTTCAGAGCCAGGTGAGTGCCTGAGAAACGGTCACAGGGTGGCACGCAGGGTGATTTCAAGGATTGGCGCATTTTAGATTGGGCTGATTTTAAGGAGATCCCCTATGTTTCCATCAGAAACCCGCCTTATGTCACTGCGGCTGAAACCCTCCATCTTCATTCTCTGAACTGTTCTTGGAACTGAAAGGGGATCAGATGGCGCTGAGCTCATGTCACTGTTAAGTACAAACCTTTCTGTTCCATATTCACGCAGAATTTCAACGGCTTCCTCTGGCGTAAGCTTTTCAGGTTGCACAGTCAGTCCCAGCATGCACTCGGTTTCTACAAGCTCCGGGAGAACCTCCATGTTAACATGTTCCACCACCACCATGGACTCATCGATTGTACCATCGATCACATCCATTATCTGGGGGGTAATATCGGCCTTTCCTCTCCGCGGGGTGTGGACAATCACAGGGTAACCAAGTTCCTCAGCCACTTTTAGCTGAGATTTAAAGACATCCTTTTCAATTTCCGAACCAGAGTCAAGACCCACCTCACCAACAGCAACCACAGACGGATTTTTGAGGAGATCTGGGAGTTTTTCAATCACCCTTTCAGGGTCACGGGGTATTGCCCGGGGGTGTATTCCAAGGGCGATATAGAGTTTTAACCCATTGCGGGCGGCCCTCTCAGGGTCCACTGTTACCAGTCTCCTGAAATGCGCCATGACAACATCCGATGATGTCATCTCCAGAGGGTCATGGGCACAGGTAATGGCCCCCTCTATACCACTCACAGCCATAAGTTCAAAATCTTCAAAGGGTCTCGTATCCGCATGTATATGGCTATCTATCAGTTCAAAACCTCCTTTAAACCACTGCAACTGTAAATTGCTCAATAAAATATTTAAAATCTGATGAATATAAAGACATAAGGAGGCTGTTTGATGTACGAAGAGAGGCTCACTGACGTATACGAATATCTCTATGAGGATCTTCAGTTCATCCTCAAATCCAGCATAAGGTTCAGGATAATGGTTTCGCTTCTCAGGTCACCAAAAACCTTTGATGAGATTAAAGGGGAGGTTAAGGTGAGCCTTCCAGCACTTTACAGTAACATAAGATTACTTCTTGAGGAGGAGTCCATCACCAGGAGGGGGGACTCTTACAGCCTCACCTCAGAGGCAACCCTCAAAACCCTCTCAGCACTGAAATTAATGAACTCTGTGAGGGTTATAAATGGATTTGATGAAATCTGGCTGAATCATGATATCAGCGGGATTCCTGAATACCTAATTGAGGATATTGACTGGCTCATAAATTCTGAACTCATCAGGTCAGCGCCTGAGGATATATACAGGCCCCACAACACCTACAGAAAACTTATAGAGGATTCTGAGGAAGTTTATGGCGTATCCCCCATCTCTCACAGGGACCTGGTTGATATCTATGAGGGGCTCCTGGAAAGGGGGGTTCATGTTGAACTTGTCCTTACAGATGGCGTGATACGGGAGATGGTTTTAAATGCAAGTTTCGGGCTCCTCAGGACTGCAATTAAGAACAGAAACCTTAAGGTTCTCCGATTTCAGGGCTCATTGAAGATTGCGTTCACGGTGACCGATAAGTTCCTCTCACTGGGTCTTTTTGATAGCAGAGGATTTTATGACCAGAACAGGGATATCATGAGTACTGACAGTAGAGCCATTGAGTGGGGCTTCCGGCTCTATGAACATTACAGGGAGAGATCTGAAAAGCTTGGCATCAGAAACCTGACTGGAATAATGTTATCAATGTAGGGGGCAGAGGATGGAACTTAACAGTGATTTTAACCTACTTTCAGGGTTTTCGGATGACATTCATGATTTGCTTGCTGAGATCAGATTTATAGCAGGATCCCGGGTGCGATCAGGTGTAATACTCAATCTTATGGACGGAGAAAAAAGGGTTTCTGAGATCAGGGACATCATAAGGACCTCAAATTCAGCCACCACACATGCACTCATGGAGCTGGAGGAAAGGAGGCTGGTGGAGAGGTCCTCAGATACATGCAGACTAACTTCAAAGGGAAAGCTTATGGGAATCACCCTATCAAAATTTATGAACTCAATGGATGCTGTGAGGCTTCACAGGGAATTCTGGAACAAACATTCAATTGGATCAATTCCAGCGCGGTTCCTCATGGACATAAACGTCTTCAGGGACGCCTACATTGTTGAGGCAACACCAGATGACCTCCAGAGACCATATACCACCTACCTTGAGATGCTGGATAACGCCACACACCTCAGGGCAATGCTTTCATGCTGCCTTCCCAGGCACACAGAATCAATAGCAGGGTTCGTTGAAACTGGTGGAAGAGTGGAGCTCATACTGACACCTGATACATATCATGTTTTTCTTGGGGAGTCTGGTTTAATGAACCTCCATGAACTCATGGATTCAGATTTACTGAAAATTGGGGTTCTCCCTGAGAACCAGGAGATCTCATACCTGATATCTGACACATTTTTCTCAATGAGCCTCTTTAAAAGGGATGGCTTTGATTCATCAAAAACGGAAATCCTGTTGGGTCATGGGGATGAGATTCTCCAGTGGGGGAACAGTCTGTTTGATTACCACTGGAGCCTCTCATCGGTACTGGACAGTGAATCTCTGGGCAGCGTCAGGGAGACCCCGCTTCCTCTGGAGGAGTAGTTTCAGGATTTTATAAATTCCTCTAACTTTGAATCCAGTTCCTCAATCTTCAACCTTATCTGACTGCAGTCATCCCTGCTCCTGAGGGTCACTGTTCCATCCTCAAGGGTTTCATGGTCCACTGTAACCGCAAATGGAACCCCTATTTCATCTGAACGGGCATACCTTCTCCCTATGGTCCCTGAGGAGTCAAATTCAGCTATGAACCCTGATTTTCTGAGCTTTCTTTTTATTTCAAGGGCAACCTCAACCATTTCTTTCTTGTTTACAAGGGGGAACACGCTGACCTCCACCGGCGCAACATGGGGTGGGAGTCGGAAGTAGGTCCTGTCATCTTCATCCACAAGGGAATGGAGGAGAAGGGTGTAGATTATTCTGTCTATACCGAACGATGGCTCTATGACATGTGGATAGACCTTTTCTCCTGTCACAACTTCCTCCACATCCTCAAAGGTGACATCATCTGGCAGTATTTCGAATTCACCGTCAAGGATGAATTTGCCCTCATTCCTGAGTGCTTTTTCCACTTCATCAGCTTCAATTTCACTGAGTGCCTGGGCTATCCTTGCAGCGTCCTTGCGGAACCTTGGACCGAGTCTGCCCATGTCAGGTTTAACAGCGCGCCTTTTAATTTTCTTTGGTTTTTCGTATTCTATGAAAACCCTTAGGTCCTCGCCGCTGTACTGGCTGTGGGATTTTAGATCATAGTCTGTCCTGTCGGCTATCCCTATAATCTCTATCCAGCCATAGGAATCTGTGAATGCCTCAACGTCCCAGCAGTCAATTGCATAGTGGGCCATTTCAGAGGGAAGGTGCTGCCTGAACCTCAGGGCATCCTCGGGTATTCCTATATCTGTGAGGAACCTCTTTGCAAGGCAGAGGTGGTATGTCAGTATTTCACTTGATACAATGCCCTTTTCAACCGCTTCAGCAGCGGTCATCTCAGAGGGCTCTGAACCATCAAGCTGGTCATCTGCAGAATATAATCTGAGTTTATCCCCTTTAACAGTATCAAAATCAGGGTGTGACTTGTCTTCAGGGTTGACGAATATCTCTGCCTCTGCCTGTGTGAACTCACGGAGCCTTATAACACCCTGTCTGGGTGATATCTCATTGCGGTATGATTTGCCCAGCTGAACAACGCCGAATGGCAGGCGGTTTCTGAAGAACCTCAGAAGCCTCTTGAAGGGTATGAATATCCCCTGGGCAGTTTCAGGTCTGAGGTACCCTGTTTTTTTTCCTTTAGCCCCTATCAGGGTCTGGAACATGAGGTTGTAGCTCCATACATGGGTGAGGTGTCCACCACACCTCGGGCACCTTATAGCCTCATCTGATATGATCTCTGTAAGCTCCTGGTTTTCGAGGCCCTCAACATCCCTTCCTGTTGCATCCTCGATTATGTGGTCGGCCCTGTAGACATCCATGCACTCCTTGCACTGGGTCATTGGGTCATTGAAGTGGTCAACGTGTCCTGATGCCTTGAGGGCCTCCTCTGGCATTATGGTGGGGGACTCTATTTCATAGAAGCCCTCCCTGACCACATAGAATTCACGCCACCTGTTCATTATCTTGTTCTTGAGTGTTGCTCCAAGTGGTCCGTAATCCACGAAACCTGCCACACCTGAGTAGATTTCAAATGAAGACCACAGGAAACCTCTCTTCCTTGCAACGGTCATTGTCTTTTCATGATTCAACATGATCACTCCTTTTCATCAGATCCTTGAGGTTCTTATTTCATAATCATCCTTTATCCTGCTTGTCTGGGGCCTTGTCTGGCCGATGTATTTGCTGTCACGTGATGGGTGACCATATGGTTTCTCTGCAGGACTTGTCATTGTCTCGAAGACTATCTGGCAGACCCTCTGGCCAGGGTAGAGGGCCACCGGCATCTTACCTATATTGGATATCTCAAGGGTTATCCTTCCATGGAAGCCAGGGTCCACGTATCCTGCAGTTACATGCATGGTTATGCCGAGCCTCCCGATGGATGACCGGCCCTCAACCCTTGCAACAAGGTTGTCTGGCAGCCCTATGTATTCATAGGTTGTTGCAAGGGCAAATTCACCTGGATGTATTATGAATGGACCCTCCTCGACATGAAAGGTCTCCATGTAGGACTCTATATCTGCGGGGTCCTTGGGGTCTATGCAGGGTTTTCTTATAACCCTGAATCCCCGGAATTCATCGCCTATTCTGAGGTCAACTGAGGATGGCTGTATCTGCCTTTCAGGGTCATCAAGGGGGTCTATGGTTATCAGTCCCTCCTCAAGGTACCTCTTTATGTCACGGTCGCTGAGTATTGCCATTAAAACATCTCCTCTTCATTTTAGGGGTATTTTTCCTTCACCTTGCTCTCGCCAAAGCATCTCCTCTTTATTCTCAGGATCATTCTTGTTCCTTCACTTTGATTTCCCCTGGCTTTTCAACGGCGTCAGGGATGCCGCTGCTGTTACCCACGCCTATTATGAGAATTGAATCTGCATCTGACCTGGATATTATATCCTCTATCCTTGAGCGGGCGACGCTGCAGGCGTCAAGTATTTCCCTCGTCATATGGGACATTGCCTCCTCGGGGGACATCTTTATTATGATGGCGTGGGTTCTGTGTTCAAGTATCATGTTCTCCATGAACCACTTTTCAACCCCAGGGCCACCTATGGCCACCCCAACCCCCTCAGCCACTGTACCTGTTTTTTCACCCTCCAGTTTGGCGGCAGCATCCACCATTATCACCTCATGGAACTCATCCTCACCGAGGATCTCTTCAAGGGCCTTCACCACCATTCCAAGCCTTGAACCAGGCCCATAAGGCTTCAGAATACCAATATCCTTATCCATGAATCTTTTCCTTACATAGACCATTTCATGCAGGTGTTTTTTACTGTCCTCTTCATCTATGAGCATCCCTGCTGTGAGGGGACCGGCACCGTCACCCAGGGGTAGGGATGATGAGATTGCACTGCAGCCATCCAGGTATGCCCTGGCGGTCCTCATGATCAGCTCAAGGTTCATCTGAAGGGCAACCAGGATCTGAAGGTTTCCTGTCTTCCTTGACAGTTCAAGGTTATGCCTCAGAAATTTGAGGATGCCCCGGATACCTGCGGTCACCTTTATACACATTATTATGTTAGCCTTTTTTTTGCCGTCTGCATCCGGGGAAATCTCTTCAACCATCTCCCTGATACGGAGGTCTCCCATCTCCAGGAGCCTCCTGAATTTATCTGCAAGTCCTGATGGATCAATATCAGAGGGGGGTACTATGAAGAACTCCAGGTAGTCATCAAGGAGACCCTCATCTGTGATGCCGCTGAGGTCCATTATTATCTTTCTGGCCTTCTTCTCCATATCATCCAGTTCCCTGATTGCCCCCTCAACCGCAGAGAACATCCTCATCCTGATTATAACAGGCAGGAAAATGATGAGTACGATGAAGATAATGATACCCACCATATCAAGTAAACCGAAAAACAGACCAAGACCTCCTGAACCTTATTCTTTAATCCTGTTTTTTATTCTCCGGAGGACACCCTTAAGTGTATGGGCCTCCCTTGCTGTTATGAAGGCCCTCCCGGTCACATTCCTGAACACTCTCGAGGCAACCCTCTCCTTGTGTGGTGGAATGTCAATCAATGAGAGTATCTCGTCCATCTCATCCACGAGAAGTTTTTTTTCAACTCCTGAGGCCTCCTCAAGTCCTTCGCAATCAAAATCTCTTTTTTTGAATATCTCATAAAATATTATTGCGGCGGCGTGGGTTATATTCATTATGGGGTATTCACTATCTGTGGGGATACTCACCACCATGTCGCATAGGCCGAGTTCCCTGTTTGAGAGCCCGTCCCCCTCACGCCCAAAGAGGATGAAGGTCCTTGAGGAGGGGTTGATGGATGAGGCGAGCCGGGATGGTCTCAGGGGTATTCTGTCAACGTTGTAGCTCCCTCCAGGCACACCTGTTGTCCCAACAAGAAAGTCAGGTTCAAGTTTTTCCATCATCTCATCAAGGGTCTGGTAGATGATGGCATCCTCAACAAGGTCCCTGGCATGCATTGCCTGGTAATAGGCCTCATCCTCAAGGCTGCAGGGGTTTATTAGGATTAGATTTTGAAGGCCGAAGTTTTTCATGGCCCTCGCAAGGAAACCCACATTTCCAGGGGTTTCAGGTTCCACAAAGACGACTCCAATGTTTCTGGAGAGGAGCTCGTAAACTTCCATATCCAGCCCCCTCAATCGTCAGAATAGGCCATGTCAAGGAGTTCAAGGATGTTCATAACCTTCACGTCCCCAAGACCCTCTTTCTCAAGGGAATCCTTGATATGGAGCTGGCAGAAGGGGCATATTGTTATCACGGCGTCAACATTGAGTTTGCGTATCATCTCAGCCTTCTTCCTTCCCAGGCTTTCGGCTATCTCAGGTTTACCGGATTTCACACCCCCACCTGATCCACAGCACTGCCCCTGTTTTTCCATTTCAACAAATTCAAGGCCGGGGATGCTGTTAAGTATCTTCCTTGGTTCCAGTTTAACGCCCTGGCCCCTCAAAAGGTGGCAGGGGTCATGGTAGGTCACCCTCATGTTGACCGGCTTCATTTTAATGTCGTCAATCCGATCCGCCAGGAATTCGCTGATGTCAAGTACGTTCAGTTTAACGCCATAACGGGGATAGTCCTTCTTGAGGGTGGCTCCGCAGCCAGCACAGACTGTTATTATGGTATCATACCCCTCGAGGGCCCTCCTGTTTCTCTCAACAAGATCCTCAACAATATCGAGCTGTCCTGTCCTTATCATGGGTGATCCACAGCACACCTGACCATCAGGGACGTCAACCTCGAAGCCGTGTTCTCTCAGCACCCTCAGAAGTGCCATTCCAACCTCAGGCATCCTGTAGTCGACCAGGCAGCCTGTGAAGAACCCTATCCTTGAGCCTGGGTTCTGCCCCACTGATTCAATGAAACCCTTTCCTATACGGTCAACGGATCTACCTGTCTCTGAAATGAGTTTTTTGATCTTTCTGTGGGCATCGAGGGGTCCTGCGCCCTCTCTGCATGCCATGGCCCTCAGTTTTTCAATTGCATCCCCTGGTACATTGAGTTCCTTGGGGCATACCTCGGCACATTTACCGCAGGTGGTACAGCAGTAAAGTCCTTCCTCCACACCCCCAGCGGCTCTTTCGGCCTCATCACGGGGATCGAAGGCAAATTTTGATATGTACCTCATGAAGTAGGGTCCCGCATACTCTGTGCTCTCCTTTATAACAGGGCATGAACTTATACAGGAGAAACACTCTATGCATCCCCTCAGTTTCTTGGTGTCCTGGTAGTCCTCTGGTTTGATCCTCTGGATGCCCCTGGCTTCTGACTGGAGGTAGAGGCCCATGGCCCTCACCTTATCCTCTATTTCGCTCCTGTCAACCATAAGGTCCTTTATAACCGGGAGGTCCACCGGCTCAATAACGGCACCATCCTCCACCTCGGCCCTGCATGCCAGGACAACCTCCCCGTTCATCTTAACAGCACATGAACCGCACTGCCCTGCCCTGCATGAGCTTCTGAAGGCAATATTGGCATTATACATTTTATTTATAAGCTGAAGGGCATCAAGAACCTTCATTTTTTCCTTTGAAGGTATATCATAACTTTCAAGATGTGGTTTCTCATCTACACCGGGTTCAAACCTTAAAACCTTAACATTTATCATTTTTATCTCCGCACCGAATCATGTGAAGAAATTATTTAGAATTAACTGAATCCTAATTGTTCATGGTCCATATTAAGGTTTGTGATTCCAACTGATAAATTTTTTATAAAATGTTAATAGATGTATTCTGAGTACGGTTGCTATGTGTACTGACAGGATGTATCGCCTTGCAGGTCATCCACAGCAGAGTACTTAAATTATTACTCCGAGGTGATTTCATGGAACTGGATGATATCCTTGACGCCGGAAGGGGCGATAGATTATTCTTACTTGGCAACGAGGCAGCGGTGAGGGCTGCGATAGAGTCGGGGGTTGGTGTAGCAAGCACCTACCCCGGGACACCGTCATCAGAGATAGGAAATGTCCTATCAAAGATTGCGAAGAGGGCAGGGATCTACTTTGAGTTTTCGATAAATGAGAAGGTGGCACTTGAAGTCGCAGCAGCAGCCGCTGCATCGGGGGTCCGTTCATTCACATTTATGAAGCATGTGGGGCTGAATGTTGCATCAGACTCATTCATGAGTGTCGCATACACCGGTGTGAGGGCAGGGATGGTTGTCCTATCAGCAGATGACCCCTCGATGTTCTCATCACAGAATGAACAGGATAACAGGCACTATGCACGCCTCGCATGGGTTCCACTCCTCGAACCCTCAAATCCACAGGAGATCCTTGAATACATGAATCATGCCTTTGAACTCTCTGAGGAATACAGGATACCGGTACTTTTAAGGACCACAACCAGGGTCTCACACATGAGGGGAGTTGTGGAGGCTGGCGAGAGAAGGGCTGAACCAGTGAAGGGGTTTTTCAGGAAGAATCCAGAGCAGTTTGTACCTGTACCTGCAACCGCAAGGGTGATGCGCAGGGAACTTGTTGAGAAGATGAAGAAACTTAAGAGGGTTGCAGACACCTCAGAACTGAACAGGGTACTCAATGAGGACTCTGAATCTGATCTGGGAATAATTGCATCTGGAGGGGCTTTCAACTATGTATACGATGCACTCCAGACGCTTGGACTTGATGTCCCGGTCCTGAAACTGGGATTCACCTACCCCTTCCCTGCGGGACTTGTAGCCGACTTTCTCTCTGGACTTGAAAGGGTGCTTGTTGTTGAGGAGGTGGACCCTGTAATGGAGAAGGAGGTCCTTGCAGTCGCAACATCAGAGGGCCTTGATGTTGGGGTCCATGGAAAACTGGACGGCACACTCCCTGAGATATATGAGTACAGTGAGGACATAGTTAGAAGGGCCATTTCAGGACTCACAGGAATCAAAAGCCATGAAAAGGGAATAGAAGCGCCTGGGTTACCTGAAAGACCCCCTGCACTCTGCCCCGGATGTCCCCACAGGGCCATGTACTATTCGGTGAGGAGGGCCGCCTCTGAACTCGGTATTGAGGGGGAGGATCTCATATTCCCCACCGATATCGGGTGCTACACCCTTGGGATAGAGCCCCCCTACTCTGCAGCAGATTACCTCCTCAGCATGGGGTCCAGTGTGGGCACCGCCTGCGGGTTTTCGGCTGCAACATCCCAGAGGATAGTTTCATTCATAGGGGATTCAACCTTTTTCCATGCAGGTATACCGCCACTCATAAATGCTGTCCACAACAGGCAGAGGTTTGTCCTGGTTATACTGGATAACAGGACAACTGCAATGACCGGCGGACAGCCACACCCGGGGCTCCCGGTTGATGGGATGGAGGAGGAGGCCCCTGCCATACCCATAGAGGATATCGCCAGGGCCTGCGGTGTTGAATTTGTGGAGACCGTTAACCCCATGAACATAAGGAGATCCTCTGAGACCATCAGGAGGGCCCTTCAGCACGAATCTGTGGCGGTGGTTATATCCAGATACCCCTGCATGCTATCTGAGGGTGCTGTCCGCGGAAGGTCGGTGAGGGTTGATGAGGAGAAATGTGACCTCTGTCTTGAATGCCTCAGTGAACTTGCCTGTCCAGCGATGGTTGAGGAGGATGGAAGGGTCTTCATAGATCCCCTCTACTGCAGGGGATGTACCATATGCCTCCAGATATGTCCAGCAGGAGCCATAAAACCGGAGGGAAAAAGATGAGCTACAACATTTATGTGTGTGGTGTTGGCGGCCAGGGGATAATAAAGACATCCGTTATAATCGGTGAGGCCGCCATGAATGAGGGAATGAATGTTGTCATGAGTGAGATCCATGGGATGGCCCAGAGGGGTGGTGCTGTCTCAACGGAGATAAGGTTCGGTGATGTGAGGGGTTCCATCATACCGCAGGGTGAGGCTGACCTTGTAATAGCCTTCGAACCCCTTGAGGCCCTGAGGGCACTTCCCAAAATGTCCAAAGACGCCTGTGTAATTGTGAATACATCAAAGATACCACCATTCAACCTGATAAAAAGTCCACACCCCTATCCTCCCCTGGAAGAGATAATTAAAACTCTCGAGGAGAATGCAGGAATGGTGAGGAGCTTCAATGGGGAGAAAATCGCTGTGGAGGCCGGTCACATACTATCACTCAACATGGTTATGCTGGGCGCCGCAGCGGCCACCAGCGGGTTTCCAGTGGGTAAAGAGACACTTATAGACTCCATGACGAATAACCTGCCCCCAAAGTTGATGGAAGTGAACCTGAGGGCATTCCATGAGGGGTTTGAAGCCGTTAATTGTGAGTGACTTTAAAGGATAGATGGTGTGGATATCCTCGGATGTGTGGTCGTTGATGGTGACTGATGGTTAAGGGTTTAGAGGATGTAGATATCCTCAGATGAAAGTACGGGGATCCCCGCATCCTCAAGTGCCCTTATACCCTCATCAACATCCTCTGTCCTTATAACTACAACTGCCTTTTCCCCCTTTTTCTCAACGAAGGCGTAGATGTATTCCACGTTTATATCCCTCTCTGTGAGCACACCCAGTATACCGTCAAGTCCTCCGGGTTCATCAGGTACCTCAACGGCTATAACATCGTTGACCCTTACCACGAAGTTCTTCTTCTCAAGGGCTTTCCTTGCAGCTTCGGGATCCGAAACTATCATCCTCAGTATCCCAAATTCGGATGTGTCCGCAATGGAAAGGGCCCTTATGTTTACACCCTCCTCTGAAAGGGCGTGAATGGCATTTTTCAGCCTGCCCTTTCTGTTTTCAAGAAAGACTGATATCTGCTTCAGTTTCATTTAAGGCACCTCCATTAGTCAAATTTCCTCTTATCTATTACCCTTATGGCTTTACCCTCACTTCTTGGAAGGCTTCCCGGTTCCACAAGTGTGACGTTAACACGCAGACCTATTTCACTGTGTATATGCTTCTCTATCATCCTTCTGGCCTCTTCCACATGTTTAACCTCATCGGAGAAGAGTTTGGGGGACGCTTCAACCTGGACCTCAAGCTCATCCAGAAACTCGGGCCTTGTGACCACTATCTGGTAGTGTGGTTCAAGACCCTTTATCTTGAGGAGGGCCCTTTCGATCTGTGATGGGAAGACAATGACACCCCTGATCTTGAGCATGTCGTCGCTTCTACCTGTTATCCTGTCCATTCTCACAAGGGTACGGCCGCATCCGCATTCATCGTTCCTGAGGGCTGTTATGTCCTTTGTCCTGAACCTGAGGATTGGCATACCCTCCCTTGTGAGTGTTGTGAGTACCAGCTCCCCCTTCCTGCCATAGGGGAGTTTCTCTTCTGTTTTCGGGTCTATTATCTCCGGGTAGAAGTGGTCCTCAAAGATGTGGAGGCCGTTCTTCTCGGTACACTCCTGGGCGACGCCTGGGCCTATTATCTCTGTGAGGCCATAGATGTTGAGGGCGGTGAGGCCCAGCCTTTCCTCTATGGCATTTCTCATTTCTTCGGTCCACATCTCGGCACCGAATATGCCTGATTTGAGGTTCAGACTTTCAATGTCGACGCCCTCCTTTTCAAGGACCTCTGCAAGGTAGAGTGCATAGGAGGGTGTGCATGTTATTATTGTGGTCCCGAAGTCCTGCATTATCTCGATCTGCCTCTTGGTGTTACCCGCTGAGATTGGGATGACGGTCGCCCCGATCTTCTGCGCCCCGTAGTGGACACCAAGACCCCCTGTGAAAAGCCCGTAGCCATAGCAGTTCTGTATACGGTCCTTCTTTGTTGCCATCCCCATGGTCAGGGATCTCGCCATGACCTCAGACCATATTTCAAGGTCCCTCCTGGTGTAACCGGAAACAACTGGCTTACCGGTGGTCCCTGATGATGTGTGGACCTCCACTATATCCTCATCTGGCACTGCAAACATCCCGAAGGGGTATGCGTCCCTGAGGTCATTCTTTGTGGTGAAGGGCAGCTTCTCTATATCATCCAGTGTTTCTATGTCCTCTGGAAACACCTCTAAATCGTTTAAACGTTTGTTGTAGTATGGCACGTTTTCATAGGCTCTTTTAACTGTCTCCTGCAGTCTCCTGAGCTGTAATTCCTGTTTTTCTTCCTGACTCATGCATTCTGCTTCAGGGTTCCATATCATTTTGATCTCCTTTGAATGTGATTCTCTCAGTTTTCTTTCTGTAAAGACTTATATGTTAATTATCATTATCGTTAATTATAAATTGTAACTGATAAACGTAAGGAGGATGTTGAATGGATTTTCTGGTACTGGGTATCGTTGTTCTCGTCTACTTCCTTCTTGTGGGCTACGTTGGTTATGTGGCCTGGAGGAGGACGGAGACCTCAGAGGACTACATGGTGGCCGGTAGGAAGACCCATCCTTACATCATGGCCATGAGTTACGGCGCCACGTTTATAAGTACGGCGGCGATTGTGGGTTTTGGTGGTATGGCCGGTGTGTTTGGGATGGGTATACTCTGGCTGGTGTTTCTCAACATACTTGTGGGTATTTTCATTGCCTTTGTGTTCTTTGGTAAGCGCACAAGGAAGATGGGTCATAACATGTCTGCCCTCACCTTCCCGGAGTTCCTGGGGAGGAGGTTCAATAGCAGGTTCCTCCAGTCATTTGGGGGGGCCATAATATTCCTGGGAATGCCACTCTACGCATCAGTTGTCCTTATAGGGGCCGCAAGATTTATTGAAACTACCCTCGGGCTTAACTTCAACATAGCCCTCATCCTGATGGCTGTTATTGTTGCTGTTTATGTCGTGCTGGGTGGTATACGTGGTGTGATGTATACTGATGCCCTTCAGGGTACCATAATGTTCCTGGGTATGATTTTCCTGGTTGTGTCAACCTATTACATTCTTGGTGGTGTGGTGGATGCTCATCAGGCCCTCACCAGCATTTCTCATCTGGTGCCTGCCAAGGCCAGGGCTCTGGGTGCAACTGGCTGGACCAGCATGCCTGTTTATGGCAGCCCCTACTGGTGGACCCTCCTTTCAACCCTTATCCTTGGTGTGGGTGTGGGTGTCCTTGCCCAGCCACAGCTAATAGTGAGGTTCATGACGGTGAGGTCCAACAGGGAGCTCAACAGGGGTGTTCTGATAGGCGCACTCTTCATATTCGTGATGACCTGGAGCGCCTATGTGGTCGGGGCCCTTTCAAACGTTTACTTCTTCAAAAAGGCAGGTGTAATTGCCCTTCAGGCTGCTGGGGGAAATGCGGATAAGATAATACCTGTCTTTATCAATTCTGCCATGCCTGAGTGGTTCTCCTATATCTTCATGCTGACCCTGCTCTCTGCCGCAATGTCCACACTCAGCGCACAGTTCCATGTGCAGGGTACAGCCATAGGAAGGGATGTGTATGAGACCATAAGAAACAGGAAGGGCGAAAGGTCAGTCCTCATAGCAAGGGGCGGTATTATCATTGCGGTTCTGATCGCGGTTGTTCTGGGCTACCTGCTGCCAGGGAGTATAATTGCCCAGGGGACGGCTCTCTTCTTTGGTATTTGTGCCGCTTCCTTCCTGTCGGTTTATGCTGCGGCTATTTTCTGGAGGAGGGCCACCCGTGAGGGCGCGATTGCAGGTATGGTTTCAGGTGCCATCGTGAGCCTTTTATGGCTTCTTTTCGAGTATAAGAAGACTGCGGAGGCCCTGGGGGTTGCTAATGCCCTATTTGGGGGTCCTGTTGTTTCTTCGATGCCCTGGCCTGTTGTTGACCCGATACTGATTGGGGTGCCTGTCTCGGCGATCTTCATGGTTGTTGTGAGTCTTCTTACTGAGCCACCGTCCCGTGAGCATGTTGAGAGGTGTTTCGAGGGAGTCTGATGTGGAGGTTCTGTGATGGTGCTTGGTATACCTGATCCCTGGGTCTGGAGTGCTTACCTCCTCTGCATCCTTGTGACGGTTTTCTGTGTCCTTTATGGTATTGTGAACTGGAACCGTGGCGGTGAGGATGAGGAGGAGCAGATAATGGAGGAACTCCAGTGGGAGGAAGAAGAGAAGAAGATGGAAGAGGATGAACTGGGCCTCTAGGCCCCATATTTTATTTATTCGGCCATTATTTTGAAATCATTGTCATGGTTTGCGCATTATCTCTTAAAGACAGCTTTTCTGTTAAAAATTCTGAAATCCTCGGGATATGTTCAGTAAATTCTCTTAAAAACTCCTTTTAATTCTTTTAAGAATTTCGAAATCATTCACAGAATATGAACAATATTTCTCAGAACAACTTTAATTCTGTTAATAATCAGTGATCAGGCCTATATGGCAAAATAAAAATAAAAAAGTTTAATTAGAAAAGACCGCTTTCTTCTAGTTTGCTCTCCATCCAGTGGGCCCTTTTATCCATTTTCTCCTTTACAAGTACCGTGATAAGGAAGGTCACCACTGGGAAGAGGGCAAGAAGTGCAATGTTCTTCCAGTAGATACTCCAGATCACACCAGCGACCACCTCCCTCAGAG
Source organism: Methanothermobacter sp. CaT2 (assembly GCF_000828575.1). GTDB lineage: Archaea > Methanobacteriota > Methanobacteria > Methanobacteriales > Methanothermobacteraceae > Methanothermobacter. The sequence goes on from NZ_AP011952.1 coordinate 1,664,385, forward strand.
CACCCACAGCGTAGGTGAGCGGGAGGTACGGGTGGATTGCCTGGAAAAATGGTGGCAGGAGTTCAACAGGGAATATGCCCCCTGTACCCGTGATCTGAAGCACCAGAATTATTATTGAGAGGGCCTTTCCTGCGTTCCCCAGGGCAGATGTGAGGGAATAGATTATGAGCATGGAACAGATGCTCACATAGAGGGCTGTCAGCAGAAACAGCAACGTCCCTGTTATCTGCACCTGGAGGAGCAGAGCGCCGGCTGCAACAACAAGGGCCTGACAGATGGCTATTATGAGGAAGAGCCCCATCCTTCCAAAGTACACCTGTATGCTGCTGTATTCACCATACTTCACCCTCATGCTTATCATTGCAACTGCGATAATACCTCCTATCCAGAGGGATATTGGTATGTAGAAGGGTGCAAGCGCGGATCCGTAATTCTTCACAGGGTAGATGTGCTCCTTCTCCATCTTCACAGGGCTTCTGAAGTATTCCCTCACAGCGGAAGGATCAATGTCAGCCAGCCTCACAAGGCTGTCGAGGTCATCCTCACTGATCATGCCAAGCTTTCTGTGGGCATCCTGAATCGCTGACCGCATAACTGGCCACTTGGAGTTTGCAATGCCCAGTTTTGATGACGCATCCCTCATGGCAGCATCTATCTGTGCCCTGTTATCCATGAGCCTGTTCAGTGCACTGTCCATTTTGTTTAGGGATTCTCTGAGCTTCACAAGGCGTTCTGTGGTCCCCTTTGTTTTGAGGTCTGTCTCTATACCCTCAAGTATGCCCAGAACTGAGCTGGCCTTCTGGATATTGGCGTCTATCTGGTCCATCGCTGTTTTTAACTTAGGATCCCCGGTGGCGGAATATAAACTGGCAAGAACAGCCTTCAGGTATTTCATTGAGGTAATGGCCTCTGAGAGATGGGACTCCATGGACTGGACTGTTGATAGGGCCTTAGCAGGGTCTTTTCCAATGTAACTCTCCAGTAGACTGTATTTCTCCTTCACAAAGTTTGCGTTTTCCTGAATTTCTGGCAAATCACTCTTCAGCCCTGACCAGATGTTCTGCCCCTTTTCAAGGTCTGAATTTGCTGTGCTGAGGGTTTCATCGATTTTACCAAGGTTTCCATTGAGTTCGCTGATGAATTTCTTTGTCCTGAGGATATCATCCCTGTTTGCCCTTGCCAGTTCACCGGCACTGCTTATCTTACCGAATATTATCCCGTCAATGGTCTTAACGACTTCACTGTTTATCTTTGCCTGAAGTGCATCTGCCCCTGCGTTCGTTATTCGTGGAGCCACAGGGTTCAGCTTGTCATTCACTATGTACTCAATGCTGGCCTGCCTGGGGGTGCCGTTCTTGATGGACAGGAGGTCTGAGCTGAAGTTTCCGGGTATTATGAGTACGGCGTAGTAGTCCCCCTCCCTGAGTCCATTCATGGCCTCTGAACGATCAACGAACTGCCAGTCGAAGTTTCTGTTATTTCTGAGTTCATCCACAAATTCCGCACCAACATTGAGCTTTTCACCCTCGAAATTCACTCCCCTGTCCTCATTGACCACCGCAACCTTGATGTTGGATGTCTTTGAGTATGGGTCGAGGGTTGCCTGTATGTTGAAAACTGCGTACAGTGCCGGGATACAGATAATCACTGCAATGACGAATAGCACCACAGGACTGTTTTTAACGGTCTTGATGTCATTCCAGAATATTTCCAGGGCTTTTTTCATTGGTTTTATGCCTCCAGAGAATAAAGTATATTCATGTAAGAAAAAGAAGATAATGAATTTCATTATATAAAAAGGTTTTGGTTCAGCGCATTTAAAATTTTAAATACCCATGAGAACAATAATAATACAGTGACTGAATGGTGGTACCATGAGGATAGTTGAAGAAATAATCGGCAAAGAGGTTCTTGACAGTTCCGCAACGGTGATAGGCAAGGTAAAGGACGTTGAGGTTGACATAGAATCCCAGACAATAGAGGCACTCGTTCTTGGAAAGGGTGGAATATCAGAGGGTCTTGGGCTATCAAAAGGCGAGACAATAGTTCCCTACGAGATGGTTAAAAAGATAGGGGACAAGATACTCCTAAGGGGCGGCGAGGAATAACAGGGTGAAGGTCCTTGCAGCTTAAGGGGATCTGCGGCCTCTGTGGCAGGGCGGACTTTCTCCACACCTGCAGGCTATGCGGATCAATGGTATGTTCAGGTTGTTACAGCGCCGAACTGGGGGTCTGTAAATTATGCAGGTCAAAGATCAGGAGAAACTCAGAGAGACACTCATAAAACTTCTTTCAGAGAGAAATGTCATTCAGAGGGGTAAGTTTGTCCTCTCATCAGGCAGAGAAAGTGATTATTACGTTGATATCAAGCGAGCTATAACCGACCCTGAGGTCCTTGATGTGATAGCGAGGCTCATAAAGGGTGAGGTGGAGGGTGCAGACAAGATTGCGGGCCCTGCCCTGGGCGCGGTCCCCATTGCAACTGCAGTGTCCCTTTACTCCAGAAAGCCCCTCCTCATGATAAGAAAGGAAAAGAAGGGTTATGGAACATCAAAACTCATTGAGGGTGAACTGAACACCGGTGAAAGGGTCGCTGTTGTGGAGGACGTCACAACAACCGGAGGATCACTTCTACGGGCCGTGAGGGCGATCCAGGAAAATGGAGGGGTGGTTGAGAAAACATTTGTTGTGGTTGACCGTGAGGAGGGGGCGGTTGATGAATTCAAAAAGAGGGGTATTGAACTCATACCCCTGATATCAGTCTCTGATTTCAGGGATGATCAGTGATTAATTAGTCTTATTTTTTGAGTTCCTGATGGAGGATCACCATATCCTATTTTTGAGAAAACGTGGTTCATTAATTTCCAGAATTATAAGAAATATAGTATTAAGGGACATTCACAGTGATGCAATTCCTTGAACATCTTTAAAAAGGCATATTCATTCCCTGAGGTGCTTAACAAGGTGACCGAGTTCAGGGACAGCAATTTGAATTCCAAGTTCCACCGCGTTCGGTGACCCTGGAAGTGCAAATATCAGTGTTTTTCTGTATACACCCGCCGTTGCCCTGCTGAGTATCGCCCCTGCTCCCAGCTTTTTAAATGAGAGGTACCTGAATATCTCACCGAAACCATCCAGTTCCTTTTCAAAGATACCCCTTAGGGTCTCCACTGTTATGTCTCTACTTCCGATTCCTGTGCCACCGGTGGTAAATATAACGTCAGCACCCTTATCTATCATATCATCAACTGCAGATAGAAGTTCATGTCTGTCATCGGGTATTATCCTGTATTCCTTAACAGAGTAACTTTCAGACAGTGCCTCCATGAGTTTTCTGCCTGATAGGTCACCTTCAGGTATTTCACCGGTTTTTCTGAATTCCTCATATTTTGAATCACTGAGGGTGATGACACCGCAGATTATGTCCTCTGGAGCCAATCTCCTGTGCTCCTCCATGCTGGAACTTTTCATATCAATCAACCGGTATCTTAATAATAAATTGTGGATGTAACATGCTATTTATTGTGGGTGCAATTTATAAGTCTTTTGGTTTTTCTGTAAGCGAAAGTGAGTATATCCACGTTTCTGACAAGGAGAGAAAAGTAATAAAAATTTATGGCGGTTTGGTCTGGGTAGGGTTTGATATTGGATTGGAGGCGGTTTCAATTCCAATTTAAAAGACCAGAATAAGTTTAAAAGTCCTGGACCCTACCCGTTTACTATATATTAACACCACTATTTATAAAGTTTTCGTTAGATTGGTTCAACCGTTCTCAAGGACCTTTAAGCGCATTTAAGGGTTTTTAAACCATCTAAACATGAAAATAGCTGTTTTAATTTACTTTACAGAACTTCATGGTAATACTTTTTTACACCTGCCCGATTATCTGCATGGTCGGTTGATGGGGTGTATCTGGGGTTCTTCCACAGGAAAAGCCCCAACCCGCCACTTCCCCATGCGAGGGTAAATTTATTACCATGCTTCACCAAACTGAAAAATGGAAACTTATTATATTATAATCCCTGATTAATACGTGGTCTTAATGAAGAGGGTTCTTGATGCATCTGCATTCATAAACGGATACATACCTGAGGGCACTGAAAACTACACAGTGAAGTCTGTAACAGATGAGATAAGGGACTTCAAATCGGCCATGGTCCTTGAGAGGGCACTCAGTGATGGCAGACTCAGAATAATGGAACCTGACCCTGAGAGCATGAGGGAGGTGGATGAGGTCACCAGCAGATCAGGGGATGCCATGAGACTGTCCAGTACAGACAGGGAGGTTATAGGACTTGCCGTTTCACTCAAAAAGAGGGGAGGGGTAACTGTAATCACCGATGACTATACAATACAGAACACCCTCAGAATTCTTGGAATAGATTTCAGCAGTGTCCTCACATCAGGTATAAAGGAGACCTATCAGTGGAGGAAGATATGCACTGGATGCAGGAGGGTGTACCCTCAGGACTACCAGTTTGGGGAATGTGAGATATGTGGCTCAGAGATAAAGAAGAAAAGATACAGGTCCCGCCGTTAGAGGGGATCTTGCAGGAAGCTCAGGTGATCTTATGAGGATAGGCGTGGTTGTCCACGGACCGCAGATAGTTGATTCAGGATACGCAGCAAAACTCATAGATTTTCTAAAAAAATATGGGGAGGTCAGGGCAAGACTCGGGGGCACAATGGGGCGGACCGCGGTCTATGACGCCCACCTTGAGGATGTTATAGACATATCAGAGAAGAGACTCCCAAGTGAATCGGTTGACCTCTTTGCAGATGAGGGAGTTGACATTGTTGTCCTTATGAACTACGGAAAATCCCGTATCACAGGGCACGGATTTGGATACAAGGTTTTCCAGAGATCAGAAAAAAAACCGCCAGTTGTTCAGATAGAAAGACCAGGCGAACCCGATGGAAGTGTTGTGGCATGGAAGAGGGAGGCCGAGCCATTCGCAGAGAAACTGGCACGTGAACTTGAACTCGAAATGGTGGATCCAGAGGAGGTATGCAGGGAGATCTTCCATGGAGAACCATGCGGTGAACAGAAGCCTGACAGAAGGGAGTACCGGAGACTCGTGGGTGTCTCAGAGAATGAGAACATATTCGTAAATGGTATAGTTGTGGGTGTCTCAACGTCAGACGACGTCACCCTTGTTGCAGAGGATGGTGTGATCACTGAGATAATAGGGGGGAACATAAAGGAACACGGTGTTGAAAAACTTGGAAGGGTTAACCTCAAGGATGCGGTTGTAAAGACAGGACTTCTCCGCCGCTCCGAGGTAAGACCCAGAAAGGTGAAGGTAAGGAAAAATAATAAAAAGAAGTACCGGGTTTCGTTCTTAAACCACGCAGCAGAGGACATATACACGCTTCATGACTCTGATCTTGTTGTCACGGTTGGAGATGATACAACGCTCGTGGCTGCAGATATACTCTATAGATTCGATGTTCCCATAATAGGGATAACAGACGGTGATATAGATAGGGTGGTTAAGAAGGGCTTCAAATGCGCAGATTCGATTATAATAGAGTTTGATGGGGGATGGGACGATATAGTTGGCGAAAGAATCCACAGGGAGCTCTTCAGGGGTAAAAACACCATTGAAACCCATGATTTGGAAACTTTTAAAAGGGATTTACTACAGATTATAGATAATATAGGTGCAAGCTACACCGTGAGATACACCTAAACCGATAAAAAGAGGTGTGGAATTGGATTTAGATGATATCATCCATTCCCTTAAAAATTTTGAGGGTGTAACAAGAAAACGGCCAATAAGAAATATAGTTTCTATTCTTAATGATGCATTCAGTGTCTCGGGGAAAACACATCTCGGTTACGGTGATGACGCATCGGCCATCAGGATCGGAGACGGAAAACTTCTTTTACTGGCAGCAGATGGAATATGGGGGCGTCTGATGGAGGCTGACCCCCACTGGGCCGGTTACTGTTCTGTGCTTGTTAATGTTAACGATATTGCAGCCATGGGCGGCAAACCCGTGGGCATGGTCAATGTTCTCTCAATTAACTCACGGGAGACCTGTTACAGTGTGATGGAGGGTATAAGGGAGGGGGCAGAGAAGTTCGGTGTCCCAATGGTAGGGGGCCACGTGCACCCTGACACACCCTACGACGCACTTGATGTTTCAATTGCAGGTATAGCATCTGAGGATGCTCTCATAACAAGCTGTGACGCAGAACCCGGCGACAGGGTTATAGTGGGCATAGACCTCGATGGAAGGCCACACCCCTCATTTCCCCTGAACTGGGACACAACCACCCATAAAACACCTGAGGAGGTGCAGTTCCAGATTGAGGTAATGTCCATCATCGCAGAGAGAAAGCTGGTAACTGCAGGTAAGGATATAAGCAACCCGGGGACACTTGGAACACTGGGGATGCTACTTGAGGCATCGGATGTGGGTGCATGGGTGGAACTGGAATCAATACCACGTAACAGATCAGTTAGGTGGGAGGACTGGCTTCGAATGTACCCTGGCTCAGGTTTTGTGCTGACGGCACGCCCAGAAAATGTTGCTGAATGTATTGAACTACTCGAGTCTGCCGGAATAACCGCATCAGACGCAGGGGAGATAGTATCCGAAAGAAAACTCCACTTAGTCCATGATAATGATGAAAGGGTCCTCTTTGACTTTGAAAGGGACATCATAACAGGTGTGATAGAAGAAAAAATATGAGGGAGATCTGATGTTTGTTAAGGTTAATGGACTGGATGTTGAACTCCCGGAGGGGGCCACAGTGAGGGATGCCATCGATGCTACAGGGGCCCCCTATGTGGAAGGCGCCCTTGTGGGCCTCATAAGCGGCACAAGGGAACTTGAAAGGACAATAGACACATACCGGATCAAAACAACAGCAGGAAGCATCCTGATTGAACTGCTCCCTGAGGAAGCACCTGAAATCGTTGAGACATGGAGGGAGGTCTACAGCAACCTTGAAAACCTCCGTATAAGGTGGACAACCCCATCCGAGATTTCAATGGGACCCCTGAAAACAGAACTGGAGCCGTCAAGGAAGGAATTCTTCTACGACGAGAATGAGGTTATAATGAGCCTCTCAGGGTTCAGCCCGGATTCAACCCATATAATAATCTCCAGGGACCCCCATTCATCAGTATACGGCGCCCCAGCTGAGAACAGGGGTGTTTTTGCAAGGGTAACCGGAGGGGGAAGAACCATTGAGCGGCTGACAGACCGCGACGTGATAAGGTCAGTGGAACCAGTTGTTGAGAGAAAAAGCATAGTTGAGAGCGCCGCAGTGACAGACCTTGAAACACCACTTGAGGATGGAAACCAGATATTCACCTACGTTAAGGTAAAACCATCCCACGAGTCCCCCCAGTCTGTTGAACACTTCTTCACAATGGTGGAGGAGGGGAAACTGAGGGTCGACTATGAGGCCAACTCATTCATAGGTTTCTACTCCCTTCAGGGGATAAAAAAGGATCCTGAAAAAATAGCAAAGAGAAACAGGGGCACAGTGACCCTTCGAAACACTGGAAGGGGCGCTGGAAGGGTTTACATATACAGGGAGGACAGGGTTTCAACACCATCCCACAACCTCATAGGAAACGTTACAGATGGAATGGAACTGGTGGATATAGCAGGGGAAGGGGACCACATCACGGTGGAGTGCGAACCCGGTAGGATAATGACAGTCTCCATGACCCAGAAGGATGCAGAGGAATACCTTAAAGGGTACGGTGTTGAGCAGATAAGGGACGGCATAATGCTTGACGATGCGATCGTTGTGGCCCAGGACCCACCCTACACCATGGACATACTCAAGGAGGGAAAGGTCAGAACAGTGGGCATAGAGGCCGATAAAATCCTGGAGGTTGAACTGGACCCTGGTGCGCCAAGGTCCTCATGGTACTTCCGCAGACTCACAGGCCTCATCGACACACCCATCGGATCCCTCAAGGTACACTTCGCCTTCCCAGGCATGAAGGTGGTGATGTTTGAGGGTGACAGATCCCTGGCAAAGGGCCTTGTACCGGAGAAAACACCTGCAAACTGCGTTAAAAAGGGCAGCATTGGCATAACAAACATGTCAAGGAGACACATAGGTATGGTTGGTGTTAGACTCGAGGACAACGATGAATACGGCCCAACAGGGGAACCATTCAACGGCACCAACATAATAGGCAGAATCACAGAGGGCCTTGAGAATGTTGAAAAATTCAAAGAGGGGGACACGGTGTATGTCCGGGAAAGAAAAAAATCATGAGGAATCAACAAGAATGATAATACTTGGGCCGTCATCAAGGCTGAGCTCATCGGAACTTGTCCAGAGGCTCCACCTCCTTGGACTGCCACTGACCATAAAATCAACATGTTACGGTGCGCTGGTGCATGGGGACACAGAGACTGTGAGGGAGGCTGTCAGAAAAATACGCAGCCTGGACCCGGCCAACATATTCACAAAGGAGAGGGGGTTCCCACCTGGGGACCCCCGGAGATGCAGAGGACACAGAGGAGCAGCAAGGGAGGGTTACCATCAGCTTGAAAAGGAATTCAAACTACTCGGATATGTGGGCGAGGCCCTTGAAAGGCCCCAGAAGGCCGAACCCGAAAAAAAGGAGAAGGTTTCTGTTGATGAATTCCGCGATGTAGTTGAGAGGAGTCTGAAATCCAGACAGAAAACATAGGGCTGATTGAAATGAAAATAACTTCATCATCCACTGGAGAGGAACTCAAGGAACTTGGAATGTGTATACATGAACTTGTAAGTCGTCTTCCCCTCACAATAAGGAGCCGGGAAGCAAAGGGTCTTCGAATAGAGGACGGCAAGGTGATCGATGACAGCTACACAGGACCCGTACTTGAAAAGGTCCTTGAATCAGGTGAGATAGCAAGGGAGACACCTGAGAGGGGACCCTACAAGGGAATACCCGTGGTCGTGGTACCCCTGAAGGAGAATGGCGAGGTACTCTGTGCGGTGGGAATCGTTGATGCCACAAAGGGCCTCTTCACAGACATGGTTGAAATAGCCAGAAGACCCCAGGAGGGAGACAGGGGGGAATTCTATTGAAGATAGCGATATTTCCACCAAATTCACTTATACTTGCAGATCTTGTTGAAAGAAGGGGACATGAACCCCTTGTAATCCAGAAAGAAATCAGGGAGAAGGTTACAGACCCTGAAATCGATTCACCACCCTTCAACATAACCGAGGAGGACCCGATAAGGGGCCTGAAGTACGCGGCAATAGAGGTTCCCTCAGGTGTAAGGGGGAGAATGGCAATCCTAGGGCCCCTCATAGAGGAGGCGGATGCCGCCATAATAATGGAGGAAGCCCCCTTTGGTTTTGGATGCATAGGATGCGCAAGGACCAATGAACTCTGCGTATTCCAGCTCAGGAAGAAGGGCATACCCACACTTGAACTGAAATACCCCACAACAAGGGAAGAGACAATAGATGTGGTTAACAGGATAAACAAATTCCTGGACGAACTGGAGGCTCAAAATGGTTAAAATAGCCCAGATTTCATGTGGAACCGACTACAGCGGTGTTCAGAAGGAAATTGAAAAGGCAGCGAGGACTTTTGGGGCCGAAATAGTGATCCCCGAGGCGGACCTTGACTACATAGACGAGGCCTATGAAAAATTTGGGTTCAACTGTGCCAGTTCAAGCATAAAACTCATGATAGCAAGGGCAATGTCAATCGTTGAGGGCAAAACAGATGCCGACGCGGTTTTCATAGCAACCTGCTTCAGGTGTGCAGAGGGGGCCCTTGTAAGGAACGAGATAAGGAGGTTCATACAGCAGAACACAAGGCTTCCAGTTGTAACCTACTCATTCACAGAGAGAACAAAGGCCGATGAACTGTTCATACGTATGGAGGCGCTCTCAACAATAGTGGCAAGGAAAAGCATACTTGCAAGGGAGAAACAGGAGGGCCTAACCCTTGGAATCGATTCAGGTTCAACAACCACCAAGGTAGTGCTGATGGAGGATAACGAGGTTATAGGAACAGGATGGCTTCCCACAACAGATGTCCTTGGCTCCGCAGAGAAGGGCATAGAGGAGGCCCTCGCAGGTACAGGTTACACGCTGAAGGACCTGGATGGGATAGGAGTTACAGGTTACGGCAGGTTAACCATAGGGAAACATTACGGGGCCGACCTCATACAGGAGGAGCTCAGTGTGAACTCCAAGGGTGCAGTGTTCCTTGCAGACCACCAGAAGGGGGAGGCAACGGTCCTGGATATAGGTGGTATGGACAACAAGGTCATAACCGTCAACGATGGCATACCCGACAACTTCACCATGGGGGGTATCTGCGCCGGTGCATCAGGACGTTTCCTGGAGATAACAGCCAGGAGGCTTGGAGTGGAGATAGATGAACTTGGAAGCCTGGCAATGAAGGGGGACTACCGGAAGGCGATGCTCAACAGTTACTGCATAGTCTTTGGTATACAGGACCTTGTAACCGCACTTGCAGCGGGAGTTTCAAGGGAGGATGCAGCAGCCGCGGCATGCCACTCGGTGGCCGAACAGGTATATGAGCAGCAGCTCCAGGAGATAGATGTGAGGGAACCCCTCATACAGGTGGGTGGAACATCCCTTATAGAGGGCCTTGTTAAGGCGGTAAGTGATATCTTGGGTGGTATCGATGTCATCGTACCCCCATATTCACAGCACATAGGCGCAGTTGGAGCGGCCCTCCTTGTTTCTGGAATGAAAGACATCAGTGAGGGTTAAAATGGGGATAAATGTTGAGTGCTACGACCCTAGGGGTGCAGAGGTCTATGAGATAATAGCCCGCCAGGTTCTCCAGGATCTCCAGCTTGCAAGGGCAGTTGATGACCTGAGGATATGGGTTGATCCCAGGGAGCCGGTCTTCATCATAGTGGTTAAGACACAGAGGACCTCTGAGCCGATTTACCTTGAGGACATGGCTGAGATGGAGGTTGATAAGGCCACCGGAGCAGTCCACCTGAGGATAAGGGACGAGACGTACCTTCCACAGCTACTTGAAAGGCTCTGGGAGACACAGGGACGTGGAAGGGTACGGCAGCCATCCCGATTTGAGGTGGTGGTGGAGGACCCCATCTCTGATATCAGCGGAATGACGGTCCACGACCCCTCAATGAACCTGAGGAAGAGGGTCTACGATGCAATATTCCGTATAATACCAGAGGGATTCCGGGTTATAAGGGACCTTTCAGAGGATAACATAATAGCCCTTGTATGTACCGATGAGGTGCTCAGGGATGAATGGATTTTAAAGGCCAGGGAGATAATAGACGATATGAGGTGAAAACATGCCTGACCAGAGACAGACACGCTTTGCCCACATAACAAAGGCTCACCCTTGCTTCAATGAGAAACTGCACGACAGGGTTGGAAGGATCCACCTGCCCATCGCACCCCGCTGCAATATTCACTGCAAGTTCTGCACAAGGGATATCAGTGAATGCGAAAACCGGCCAGGGGTCACTGCAAGGATCATGACAGCCGAGGATGCAGTAAAGCACGTTGAGAAGGTTAAGAACGAGATGCCCATAAGTGTAATAGGGGTCGCAGGACCCGGCGATGCCCTTGCAAATGAGGAGACCTTCGAGTTCTTCAAAAAGGCCAGCAAGAAGTTCCCGGACCTCCTAAAATGCCTCAGCACCAATGGCCTGCTCCTTCCAGATAAGGCTGATGAACTGGCAGAAATTGGTGTTAACACAGTCACAGTAACCGTGAACGCCATTGACCCTGACATAGGTGAGAAGATATACTCCTTTGTTATCTACAAGGATAAGGTCTACCATGGAAGGGAGGCCTTCGAGGTTCTCTCAAGGAACCAGCTTGAGGGTATAGAGAAACTTGCAGAGAAGGGTATCATTGTTAAGGTCAACAGTGTACTCATACCAGGCCTCAACGATGAACACATAGTCGACATTGCAAGGGAGGTTAAAAAGAGGGGAGCCTCCCTCATGAACGTTATACCACTCATACCGATGGGTGAGATGAAGGACTACCCACGGCCAACCTGTGAGGAGATCGAGAGGGTCAGGAACGAGGTTGAAAAGATAATACCCGTGTTCAGGGCATGCACACAGTGCAGGGCAGACGCCTACGGCATTCCAGGCAAAAAGGGCGCCGACAAGCACCTTGACATGACACCAGCGAGCCACTACTGAAAATCCCGTGATAACCATGAAGACACTGGAATGGAAGGACAACCGGCTCATCCTTATAGACCAGAGAAAACTTCCCGATTCACTGGAGTACTTTCAGTGTGAAAACTACCGGGACGTCATATACGCAATAAAAAACATGGTTGTAAGGGGCGCCCCGGCCATTGGGGTAACAGCAGCGTTTGGAGTCGCCCTGGCAGACCTTGCAGGCGAGGATGCTGAAAGAGCTGCAGAGGAGATAAAGTCGTCAAGGCCAACCGCAGTGAACCTTTTCTGGGCAGTGGACCGTGTAATGAAATCCGGGTCCCCACTTGACGAGGCCCTGAAGATCTACAGGGAGGATATGGAGACCAACAGGGCCATAGGGGCTCACGGGGCCAGCATAATCCATGATGGAGATACAATCTTAACCCACTGCAATGCAGGCGCCCTTGCCTGTGTTGACTATGGCACGGCCCTGGGTGTTGTGAGGGCCGCCAGGGATCAGGGAAAGAATGTGACTGTTATATGTGATGAGACAAGGCCAGTGGGACAGGGCGCCCGTTTGAGTGTCTGGGAGATGCAGCAGGAGGGCATACCTGTTAAACTGATAGCGGACGTTGCAGCGGGATACCTCATGCAGAGGGGAATGATAGATAAGGTTATAATAGGCGCTGACCGTGTGGCAGAGGGCGGTGTGGCAAACAAGATAGGGTCACTCATGGTTGCACTCTCAGCAAAACGGTTCAATGTACCCTTTTACGTTGCAGCACCCCTCAGCACCTTTGACAGGGAAAATTCAATTTATGATGTTGAGATCGAGGAGAGGAGTCCCGAAGAGGTCCTCTATTATGGCGGCTGCAGGATAGCCCCGGAAAATACCGAGGTCATCAACCCTGCATTTGACATAGTACCCTCTGATCTTATAGACGGCATCATAACAGAGGAGGGTATAGTGGATCCATTGTGATTTCAGCTTTTTATTTTTATGTGGTATGCTGGATTCGTTCTGATCTCACCTCTTTTTTATTCTTGCGTCGATACCGATATGCCATACACCTGGACTCCTTGACTTCACCCTTCTCCTATCCAGGATCTCCACTTTGAATGGTGCCGCGGCGTCCCTCAGGCGTTTCACAGGGGTTTCGAAGTCCCTTGAAAATTCATAGTAGTGTATGATGCCCCCATCCCTGACTGCCCGGATGGCGTCATCAAGAAATTCGCAGGCAGTTCCCGGGAGATTCATGATCACATGGTCTACAAAGCACTCCTTATCCTTCAGGAACTCCCTCACATCACCCTCAACAGGGACTATGATATCCTCTGCCCGGTTCAGATGGGCATTTTCTCTGATGTAACCGACGGCAGCGGGGTTTATGTCAACAGCGTATATCCTGGATGCCTTCCCATGCCTTGCAACTGCAACTGCAAAGGGCCCGGCACCTGCAAACATGTCAAGGACAACCTCCCCCTCCTTCACCTGCCTGGCAACGATTTCCCTCTCATTGGCAAGGCGGGGGCTGAAGTACACACTCCTTATATCAACCTTTATACGGCTCCCGTACTCCCTATGGACGGTTTCAGATACAGGAGAACCTGAGATGAGTTCAAGGTCCCTGGTCCTTGTAACACCCTTCACCCCACTCCTCTTCATGTACACGGCACTCCGCCCCGTGAATTTAAGGGCGGCCTCACCTATTGCATGCCTGTACTCATGGAGCTCCTCAGGTATCTCAAGGATAACGGTATCCCCTATTATATCAAAGGACCTTTTGATGGATGCAAGCACGTCCTCAGGGATACTGGATTTCAGCATATCAGTAAAACTTCTCGGGGAGCGTTTACTTCTCTCAAAAACATCATCGATGACCTCAACATCATCAAATTCCCCTGCAACCCCGGTGTCGATCACCGGTATGTAAACATGGCTTTCATTCCTCTTTATCCTGTAATCCCTGTTAAGGAGAGACCTCTCAGTTAAAATCCTGATTATGTCATTGGCCTTTTTCTTTGGAACCTTTAAACCCTTCATTGTGAACTTCCCTTTACACTTTAAGCCACTTATATACTGGTTTTCCTGAAACATTATATAACGTTATGATTTATGAGAGGGTGAGAGATGCTTTACATAATTGGACTTGGACTTTACGATGAAAATGATATATCAGTTAAGGGTCTGAAGGCCTTAAAGGCCTGCAGCAGGGTTTACGCTGAATTCTACACTGCAATCCTCCAGGGTGCCAGTTTATCTGCAATTGAGGAGTTAACCGGTAAGGATATAGATATACTGCGCAGGGAGGAAATTGAGGAGGAAAGGGTACCACTTCTTGAGGCAGAAAAATCCGATGTGGCGCTCCTTGTCCCGGGGGACCCCCTCATTGCGACCACACATACGGAACTGATCCTGGACGCAAGGAGGAGGGGCATAGAGACAAGGGTCATTCACGCATCATCCATAATATCCGCTGCACCGGGCCTTGCAGGGCTGCAGGCCTACAAGTTCGGGAGGATAATCACAGTACCCTTCACATCAGAAAATTACTTCCCAACATCCCCTTACGTTAATATAAAGGATAACCTTGAGAGGGATTCCCATTCACTGGTGCTCCTGGATATAGAGGCCCATAAAAGGAGGTACATGACTGCAAATGAGGGCCTTGAATACCTGCTGCGGGCATCAGAGAAACTTGGTGATGACACAATCAATGGAAAGACCCTGGCAGTTGTAATTGCAAGGGCCGGCTCTGAAAGGCCCCTTGTAAGGGCCGAGGCAATATCCTCACTTCTTAAGGAGGACTTTGGGGATCCACTTCACTGTCTTGTTGTCCCGGCCGGACTCCACTTCATCGAGGCCGAGTACCTTGTTGAGGTTGCAGGTGCGCCCCGTTCCATTGTGGAGGCTATGATAATCTGATTACCTTAGGAGGTATTCGCACTTTTCAACGTTCTGCAGGGGTATTATTATCTCCCTTTTACCGAACTCCCTCTCAGAGAAGCTCACCAGTATAAAGCACTTCTCCTTATCAACCTTTATATTTTCCACCCCAAACTCCCCCCTCTTGAAGTGGTGTACCGTGCCATTTGTCATGGTGAGCTCCATCTTTTCTATCATATTAAGACACCATTTAATAATTCTCTCCGGGCACCTATTTATAAATGCCCTCAGGGATCTGAACATCACTTTTTAAAGCACTGTAATGATGCTAATAAAGTTTAATCGAATCCGCCAACGAGATCGTGAAAATTTTTATCATATAAAAAAGAGATACAGCATGGTGTTAACATGGCCCGTAAAATCCATGTCGGTGGGGGTAAATCGACAAGGGACCTCATAGATGCTAAAAAGCTCATTGAGATGCTTCCACTGAAGGCAGGGGACACTTTTCTTGATGCTGGCTGTGGTGATGGCTTTATTTCACTTGAAGCAGCATCTGCTGTTGGTGATGAGGGAAGGGTCATCGCGGTTGATGTATACCCAGAATCGGTTGCGATCCTGAGGTCCAGAATATGCAGAAGGAGTAACATACTACCCCTGGTTGCAGATATAACCCATAGACTGCCGGTTCCTGATAGAACAGTTGACATTTACTTCATGGCCAACGTTTTCCATGGGATAGTGGTCAACGGCGAGGTTGAACCACTGATGGCCGAGGTCAAAAGACTCCTCAGCAGGAGTGGAAGGCTGGTGGTGGTTGATTTTAAAAAGGTAGAGGGAACCCCTGGACCGCACATGGAGTTAAGGCTGTCGGAGGATGAGGTCACGGAGATCCTTGAAGACCATGGGTTCGTTGTGGAATCTGTGGGGGATGCAGGAACCTACCATTATATTATAATAGCGGTGCCGCGTCACTGAAAACCCCCTATCAGTAGAGGGGGGTGTACTTCTGGAGGAATTCCTGCATTTCATGGTCCAGTACTCTGAGTGCAGACATGTTCTGGGGCGAAGAGGCGGCACGCTCCTCGACGAGGTTTCTCAGTGTACCGTTCTTTATGTGTTCACGGACCTCCCGCAGCACCAGATCCAGTGTCAGCCTGTTCCTTTCAATCAGTTCATCTGTACTGTAACTGCAGATCCTGTAGGTGTCCAGGGGATAGGTATGGGTCTCAGTGAATAAAACGTTGATCATACCATAGAACTCTGCAGCGGCGTCTGAGAACACATCCACACCCATATACGCGAGGAGGGGGATGAAGGCCGGGGGAGAGAATGCTGAACACAGCATGGTCTCAGGTTTTATGGCCTCACGTATTTCAGTCAGAATCCGAACCATCTCCATGGGTCTCTGGAGCAGTTCATCCATATTTGCCACTATGAGTTTCCTGAAACCAATCTCCTCAAGTTCAAGGGCGCATCTTACTCTGAGGTCAGTATAGCGGGATCCATGTATGAATGCGTATTCTGCATCAGATTCAGAGGCCATCTCCAGGGTTTCAGTGACACCCCACTCTGCGATTTCCCGGGGTACATTGTGAGGGATGGTTTCATATGGGGCGATATCCATCTTTTCATATCTAACAAGCAGGGGAGTTTCAGAATCTCCGAGAAGACCCAGCCTTGCGGGTCCGTCATGTAATTTTATCTGATATTCAGTCTTGCTCATTGCTTACACCGTCTGTTACTTAATTGGGTCAGGGATTACTTAACCATTGCAGTCTTGCTCAGGGTGCAGTCTGTCACTTACCGGTATCCTGGGATACGATCCTCAGGTGTCACCTTAAAGGTTACACATCGGCAAATTTTAGGAATCTTTATATATCCATAAAAATCACAGTCTAATAAGAAAAATCTGAGGTTTGCTAACCAGGGATCTTTCAGGGTGTGAAAACAATGTCAGTTCTAAAACGCCTAAAAGAAATGTTGATGGGTGAGAAGAAGGAAGAGGACAGTAAAACAGAGGAGCCAGAGAAAACAGAGACCCCAACAGAGTCCACCAAACAGGAAGAAAAACCTCAACCTCAAGAAAAACCTTCAGATGAACCCTCTGCATCTGCAGAAACAGAAAAACCAGAGGAAACTCAAAAGGTCGAAGAACCTGTGGGGGCCTCTGAGGAAGCATCAGCTGAAGAACCCGAAACTGCAGATGTTGAGGAGGATGAATCTGAAGAACCTGCCGAAACCTCCCATGAGGATGAGGAGGTAGTTGAGGATGAAGACTCTTCGGAGGATTCTGATTCTGAAGAAGAATCAGAGGAGGAAGAGGATAAAAGCGAAAGGAGTGATATAATGACCCTACTGCAGAGAGAAGAAAACATAATCAGAAAGGGTAATATTGACAAGGAGTTCTCTGAAAAAATAAAGGCCGCAGGCGGTGACAGTCTGGAATACTGTTTCCAGTGCGGTACATGCACAGGATCCTGCCCATCTGGAAGAAGAACCCCTTACAGGGTAAGACAGATAATAAGGAAGGCAAATGTTGGATTAAAGGATGAAATAATCTCAGATCCAACCCTCTGGATGTGTACAACATGTTACTCCTGCCAGGAAAGGTGCCCACGTAAGGTCAGAATCGTGGATGTCGTGAAACTTGCAAGGAACGAAGCAGCCAAAGCAGGATTCATGGCACCAGCACACAAGGCAGTTGGATCATTCGTTATAAAAACAGGTCACGGAGTACCAATCAACGACGCAACAATGGAGCTTCGAAAGGCTGTTGGTCTTGGAGAACTACCACCAACAACACACCAGTTCCCTGAAGCACTTGAAGAGGTTCAGAAAATCATCAAGGCAACAGGCTTTGACCAGTTAATAGGCTACAACTGGGAAACAGGTGAACTTGAATAAGGAGGCATGCAAATGGAAATCGCATACTTTTTAGGATGTATCATGAACAACAGGTACCCTGGAATTGAAAAGGCAACAAGGGTTCTATTCGATAAACTCGGAATCGAACTCAAGGACATGGAAGGAGCATCCTGCTGTCCAGCACCAGGAGTATTCGGTTCATTCGATAAAACAACATGGGCCGCAATAGCAGCAAGGAACATAACAATCGCCGAGGACATGGGCGCAGACATCATGACCGAATGTAACGGATGCTTCGGTTCACTCTTCGAGACAAACCACCTCCTCAAGGAAGACGAGGAGATGAAGGCAAAAATCAATGAAATCCTCAAAGAAGCCGGAAGGGAATACAAGGGAGAAATCAACGTCAGACACTTTGCTGAGGTCCTCTACAACGAGGTTGGTCTGGACAAACTTGCCGAAATAGTTGAGAAGCCCCTCAACCTCAATGTTGCAGTGCACTACGGATGCCACTTCCTCAAACCAAGCGACGAGATAAACATAGACAACCCTGAAAGACCAACCATACTGGATGAAATTGTTGAGGTAACCGGTGCGAAATCCGTTGAATACAAGGACAAGATGATGTGCTGCGGTGCCGGTGGTGGAGTGAGATCAAGGGACCTGGACGTTGCACTTGACTTCACAAGGGAAAAACTCACAAACATGAAGGAAGCCGGTGTTGACGCAATAGTAAACGTCTGCCCATTCTGCCACCTCCAGTTTGACGTTGGTCAGATGGAGATAAAGGACAAGTTCGGCGAGGAATTCAACATACCGGTACTTCACCTCGCACAGCTACTTGGACTTGCAATGGGTCTTCCAAAAGAGGACCTTGTGGTTGACGCCCACCAGGTATGCGTCGACGAGTGCCTTGAAAAGCTCGAGGAACTCGACCGCCTTGCACCTGGAAGCGGTTAAGACCACAAATTAATTATTTTTTTCCAGGGATTCAAAATCCCAAAAGTGAGGTGTTTTTTTGTTTATAGCTACTTTAAAGGGAATATTTACTTTGAAGGATCTTCCAGAAGAATTCAAACCCTTTGTGGACTACAAGGCAGGCCTTGAGAAGAAGGAATTATCCGATGACGACGAGGTGGCCATACTATCCATCCAGGGCACACAGAGCAACCATGTGCTCATTCTCAGCTCCTACAGTAACGTTGAGGAGATCCGAAAGGAACTTGAAGAGGCAGGTGCAAAGATAAACCACACAACCCTAAAAATTCTGGAAGGACATCTATGACACTCCCTGTTGAACAGACATGGTTCGTGCTTGTTGAACTCCTGACAGACCTTCGAAAGAAGGATGTTGATGTCCCAGTGGAAATTACAGAGGACATAAGGCTTGTGAGGACATCAATCAACTTCTATAAATCAGATACAGAGAACCCTGAGATGATCAGGGAGCTTAAGAGAATAAACGATATGCTCAACTCAATCCAGGAGAAACTCCTTGAACTTGCAGAGTCAGTTGCCCCTGATTACCCTGACGAATGGATTGAAAAATTAAAGAGGGCCTCAAGGGGTGAGGAGGTCCACAAACCCCCCGAAACAAAGTCAAGGTTTATTGTCGGAGCCCCACCGGGATTTGCAGCTGCAAGGGTGCACCTTAAGGAACCAATAGCCGAGGACAGGGTTCAGGATATTGCCGAAACCCACAGCCTTATAATTGAATTTGAAGAAGACGATCTTATAGCCGTTTATGGCGATTCAGAGGACATAAAAAAGGGTTTAAAGGAAATAGGCTCCTTCTTCAGGGAATAATATGGAGTGTGATTTTTCATGAAAATCCTCGCTGTAAGTGATCTTCATGGTTCAAACATACCTGAACTTCACAGGTTTATAATGGATAACCGCGTTGACCTCATTGTTGTGGCAGGTGACATAACACACTTCGGGCCGGCGGAACTCGTTGAGGAGCTCCTCAATGACCTGGCATCCCACAACATCCCTGTTGTTGCCGTACCAGGGAACTGCGATCCCCATGGGGCTGTGACTAAAATAGAAAACTCAAAGGCCGTGAATATACATGGAAGATCCATTAACATCAAGGATATTGCCATATGCGGCCTCGGGGGTTCAAACCCAACACCATTCAACACACCCCTTGAACTGGAGGAGGATGAGATAAAAGCGGAACTGGACGACCTCATGGAAAAGTCTGGTGAAGGAGATGTTCTTATTCTTGTAACCCATGCACCACCACATGGAACATCACTTGATAGAATTCCATCCGGGGACAATGTTGGAAGCAGGGGTGTGAGGGATGTTATAGAAAGACACCAGCCCTGCCTGAACATCTGTGGCCACATCCACGAGTCCCCGGGAGTGGACCGTATAGGTGAAACCATCGTGGTCAACCCGGGACAGCTTTCAGATGGCAGAGCAGCCCTCATTGAAATTGAAGATGATGGATCCATAACTGCTGAAATTTTAAATCTCAGGTCCAGTTAAATATATAAAAACTGGATTTCAGATTATGACAAGTTCTTTTTGAGGTGAGACCATGATCATGGTTCAGGGAGAAGTAAGCGGAAAAAAATACACGGAGCCCTTCTCCAAGGGCGTTCTGGCACGTTCACTGACCAGGGCAGAGATGGACCCTAACAAGGCATACACATTTGCTTCCAGAATTGAGGCTCACCTTAAAAAGAATAAGGTCGATGTCATAACAATAGAGGAACTCGTTGATGTGGTCTCAGAGCACCTGAAAAGGGAGGATCCTGAGGTAGCAGAGAAGTACATGCTCTGGAGACGAATAAGGCAGTGCAAGGAACCCCTGATAATACTCATAGGGGGGGCCTCAGGGGTTGGAACATCTTCAATTGCCTTTGAGGTTGCAAACCGCCTTGGCATAAGGAACATGATAAGCACCGACATGATAAGGGAGGTAATGCGTAAAATAGTCTCCAGGGAACTTCTCCCGTCCATCTATGAATCAAGCTACACAGCGTACCAGTCCCTCAGAATACCCCCACCACCAGAACTTGACGAGGTTCTCATTGGATTCAGGGATCACGTGGACACTGTGAGCATCGGCGTGGAGGCTGTAATTGAGAGGGCCCTCACAGAGGGTATAAGCATAGTGATTGAGGGCGTGCATATAGTCCCTGGGTTTATACGGGATGACCTCATAAACAAGGAAAATGTTGCAATGTTTGTCCTCACGGTTTCAGATGAGAACGTCCATAAGGGGAGGTTCTATTCACGTTGCAGACAGATGTGGGCCAGAAGACCACTTAAAAGGTATATAAGTTACTTCTGGGCAATAAGAAGAATCCACAGATACATTGAGAGCCAGGCAAAGAAACACAATGTGCCTGTTATTGAGAATATAGATGTTGTAACCACGATAGACTCAATTATAAAATCACTGACAAAAACCAGTGTTAAGGGAGGAGAGAAAGGTGCTGAAAAAACTGAATGAAGTTAAGGTTAAGGATGTAATGACAACGAATGTTATAACAGTTGAACCATCTGAAGATGTGGTTTTTGCATTTGAGAAACTCATGAAGCACAGGATAAGTGCTCTCCCTGTCCTTGAGGAGGGTAAACTTGTTGGAATCGTAACCGCCTCAGACCTTGGTCACAACCTGATACTTGACAACTATGAACTTGGCACAACAGTCGGGGAGGTCATGGTGAGGGATGTTGCCACGGTGGCCCCTGATGAGACACTTGGCGACGCCATTGAGAAGATGAATGACTACTCATCGGATGAGGGAATAATAAATCAGCTTGTTGTCATGTCCGATGGTGAGATGGTGGGGATAATTGCGGATGGGGACATTATAAGGGCCCTCAAAAGCCTTTAATGTTCATATAAAGCCTGTGATAGTATAAATTGCAGCTGATAGGATGATGCATGTGGGTATCGTAACTATCCAGGTGTATGCTATGTGCCTTATCACGTCATACTCGACTGTTGATGTCCCATGTGCAATCCCAACACCTATCACCGATCCAACAAGGGTCTGTGTTGGCGATACAGGCATACCATAACCCAGAAAGAGGTAAACGATAAGTGCCGCTGATAGCTGGGCTGCAAAGCCCCTGCTTGGTGTGAGGTCTGTTATTCTTCTTCCAATTGTTTCTGTCACCCTGCTGCCAGCCAGCAGAATTCCTGAGGCAAGCCCAAGAGCCCCCAGTATTCTGATCCAGTACCCGCCATCATAACCCGTCGCAAATATAACACCCGTTGCAACTGCTATATCAACAGCCCCAAGGTTAAGGGCTGAAAACGAGGAACTCAGTATCTGTAGATATGAAAATACCTTTTCGAGCCTGTCCCTCATACCCATACCCTGAAGCGGTTTTATTAAAACCCTTCTGATGGATCTGTAGATTACAAATCCTGTGAGAAAACCTGCAACCGGTGACATAATCCAGCTTAAAACTATGAAGCCAACAACGTCTGTTCTCATGTTCTGAATGCCGATGCTTGCTATTCCGGCACCAATAACTGAACTTACAATGGCATCGGAACCTGAAATGGGTATCTTTTTTATGATGGTGAAGGTTATCCAGATTGATGATGTTAATGTTATAACAAGGGCTGTTCTGGGGCTAAGGAGCCCCTGGGGGATTATTCCTTCACTTATTGTTTTTATGACGCTCCCACCAAGGAACAGCGCCCCAACTGATACAAAAAATCCCCCCAGCAAGAGGGCCTTTTTCATCCTGAGAGAACCACTCCCAACAGCAGTACCCACAGAGTTACCTATATCGTTTGCAGCAATGTTGAAGGCCATGTAGAGGCTCAGAATGAGACTCATTGCTATCAGCGCATCCATGGAATTAATATGGAATGTTACCTTAATTAGTTTACCAGTGCACTCCGCGCCCTGTATAAATGTAATGACGATAGCATCTCATTAAAGGGAGCCAGGGCAATGATATGTCCATAGAAACATTAAAATACTACTTAGTATAATGGATACAATGGGCTAGACCGGAGGGTTAGGGGTCCTCTGTAAGCGCAAATCCCCTATACGGCGCGGTCGAAGTTCAGGGGACGGCTGATCGACTGTTTATCGGCCCTGCTGATTGGTGTCGAAGCCTCGTCCCGCAGGATCAGTGGTGATGGGGCCCTGACTGGAGGGTCAGGGTAAACCATCTTAGTCATGGGAACGGGTCAGGCCTGGAAAGGAGCAGCCCTACCATGGACAGCTGATGCTTGCGGATTAACGGGG
>NZ_AP011952.1:1695000-1720003 GCF_000828575.1 Methanothermobacter sp. CaT2
GGGCTGCAAGGGCAGCAACCTGCGACACAGATGGTGCGCAGGCGGTATTGTACTGGTGAACCTTGAGAAGCTCCTCAATTATATCCTCACGGCCGGCAACGTAACCTATCCTGAGTCCTGTCATGGCATAGGTCTTTGAGAAACCATTTATCACAATGGCATTATCTGTGAAACAGGCGGGGCTGTAATGTTTTCCATCATAGATGATCTTTTCATAGATTTCATCGGAGATTATGATTAGATCCCTGTCCTCTGCTATTTCAGCGACCCCCTTAATGTCATCCTTACCCATGACGCTACCTGTTGGATTGGATGGTGAATTCATTATTATGACCCTTGTATCGTCTGTGATCAGTGATTCAACCCTTTCAGGGGTCATGGAGAATCCGTCCTCCATACTCAGGGGCACAGGGACACTTATGGCCTCTGCCAGCTTCACACAGGCATCGTATGATAGGAAACCAGGGTCAGGTATCAGTGCCTGGTCCCCCCTATCAAGAAGGGCCTGTGTGCACATGAATATAGCTTCACTGGCACCAACGGTTATTATTATTGATTCAGGTTCAACATGCACTCTATTCTCTGTTCTGAGTTTCTCTGAGATGGCCTCCCTGAGTTCATACATGCCCATGTTTGAGGTGTAGTGTGTCATTCCCTCGTCCACAGCTTCCTTGAGGGCTTCCCGCACATGTTCAGGTACATTGAAATCAGGTTCACCTATCCCGAGGTTTATTGTGTCCTCAACTGCCACTTCAAACATTTTCCTTATCTCTGAGAGCCTTATGTCCCTTATTCTTGAAGCAAATTCTGTCATCTTAATCGCCCTTCCTCCTGCCATGAACAGTGATCCATGCATCCATGGCATCCTGACTCCTCACACCATGGTGTTACTTTCTCCTCCTCCATCCTAATGTATTCTTTCATGAGGAAGTCCTTCCTCAGCCCGAGGTTGATATTATCCCAGGGGAGAACATCGCCCGGGTTTCTTCTGCTGCAGTGGAGCTCCCATTCCCTGAGGGGTACCTTTGAGAATGAGGCCCTTTCAATGAGTTTTCCGGTTTCAGGACCGCCTGTGGAGAGCACATACTGTATGAGTCCACTGAGGGGACTTCCAAATTTAACAGGAACCCCCCCGGTGAGTTTCCTGAGGAGTTTGATCTTCCTCTTCATTCTCCTCATGTCATATTCCATCCACTGGAGGGGGGTGTGCGGCTTGGGAATGAGTGGGTTGATGCTGAAAGTAACCATTCCCCTTCTTATTTCATGAAGTCCACGTATGAGGCGCGTCAGGTCCTTTAAGTCTTCCTCTGACTCCCCGGGGACTCCTGTAAGGAAGTACATTTTAACACGAAAACCCTTTTTTATAGCCTCTTCTGTTTTTTTAAATACCATACTATCGCTTATGGGCTTGTTAAGTTTTCTTCGCAATTTAAGGGTTGATTCTGGTGCCACTGTAACTGTTTTAAGTCCCCCTTCAAGTAACGTGTCCATGAGGTGGGCTGACAGTGATTCTATTCTGAGTGATGGCATTGAAACCATGAAATCCATATCCACGAGTCTGGAGGAGAGTTCATCTATACGTGAATAGTCAGAGGCAGCGGCACCTATAAGTGAGACCTTACTGTAACCTGTGGCATGACGGCCCCTCTCTGCAACATCAAGGAGCCTGGGGAGTGATGTCTCACGTTTGGGGCGGTATAGGTAGCCGGACATGCAGAAACGGCAGCCCCGTGAACAGCCCCTTGAAACACCCAGAAGGAATGACCTCCCCAGGGAGGGAACCATCCTTTTATCCTCTGTAACGGGAACTATCTGTCTTACCGGGTGGCATGCCCTGTCCATATCCTCAACAATAACCCTCTCTGCAGGGTTGTCGGGAATGTAAACACCCTTTATGTCCATGAATTCATCAATCTCACGGCGAGGATCATCCAGCTCAAGGTACCGATCCATTAACCTGTTGAGCACAGGTTCAGCCTCACCTATTATGAAGAGGTCAATGAAATCTGAGAGTGGAAGGGGGTTGGATGTTATGCAGGGCCCCCCTGCGATTACAAGGGGACCATCGCGTTCATCCCTCCTCGGTGAAATACTGCCATCCCTCAGCATCTGGAGGATCCTGAAATAGTCCTCCTCGTAGTGCACAGTGAAGCTGATTACATCAAAGTCCCTCAGTGGACTTCCAGATTCAAGGCTTCGTTTGTAGGGGTGTATCACCCGCTCACACCATGCATCATCCCTTGAATTTATAAGATGATAGATTATATGGTAACCGAGTGAGGACATGGCGGTCCTGTAGGGCCCGGGGTAACAGGATGCGACCCTGACATCAACCATCCGGGGGTTCTTGATGATGACATTGTATTCCCGAAGCTGCATGATCTATACTTTATAAAGTCATTGCACTTAAAGTGGCCATAATGGCAGGCTGCCGCATAATATAAATTTAACTCCAACATAATTAGGGTATTGGCTTCTGAAGATGATAGGATGAAGGTGAAGAAGTACTCACTTGTTGCTGTTGGAGGAACCTTTGACAGATTTCATAAGGGCCACAGAAGGCTCCTTGATGAGGCGTTTCGTATTGGGAATACCGTTATGATTGGTGTAACATCAGATGAATTTGCATCTGCAAAGGGAGACGATATAGAACCCTGCAGTGTCAGAATGAAGAACCTTGAGGAGTATCTTTCAGATAAGGATACTGAGTACCATATAATGAGGCTGGAGGACCCCTATGGCACCACAGTTACCGATGAAAGATTCGATGCCATAGTGGTGAGCAGGGAGACCGAGCCGGTTGCCCATGAAATAAATGAAATAAGAAAAAGAAAGGGATTCAGGGAACTTGATATCATAACCATTGACATGGTGCCCGCAGATGATGGCATACCCATCTCATCCACCCGGATAAGGAGGGGAGAGATAGACAGGATGGGCCATCTCCTTGAGAGGATACGCCATGCAATAAAGAGGAAGAGAAATCAGTGAATCCCGGGGTGTTTACATGAGGGTTAATGTGGGATCAACAAATCCAGTTAAGGTTAAGGCCACAGAGAATGTCCTTGGGAAGATATTCGATGAACTTGAGGTCAGGGGTGTTGAGGTTGACTCAGGAGTATCTGATCAGCCAGTAGGTCTTGAGGAGACTGTGGAGGGGGCCATCAACCGTGCAAGGGGGGCTTTCAGCAACTGTGATCTGAGTGTTGGCATCGAGTCAGGTCTACACAGGGTGCCGGGGTCAATCACGGGATTTGTTGACCTCCAGTGGTGCGCCATCTATGATGGTGATCATGTAACACTGGGGGTGAGCGCAGGCTTTGAATACCCTCCCCTGGTGGTTGAGGAGGTCCTCTCAGGCAGGGAGGTTGGGGACGTCATGGATGAACTCACAGGCGTGGATGAACTGGGCAGGAAGAGGGGTGCTGTGAGTTTCCTTTCCCATGGGCTGCTTGACCGTGTTGGAAATACCGAGCAGTGCGTCCTCATGGCCATGATACCCCGCATGAACCCATCACTATATGGTCTTGAATAGGTGGTGTTTTTCCTGGAAGTCAATGAAAATGTGAAGATCTTCCTTCTGATGGTACTCATATTCTTCACGGGTTTCATTCTGAGAGCTGAGACTGTTCATCTTGTAGACATCAATGGTACTGAGGGGCTATATCTTACAGATGATCAGGGCCTCCCCTACATGTACGAACTGGACTCCTATTACAACTACCGCATCACAGAGAACTACCTGAAAAACGGCCATCCTGGGGATACACTGAAAGCAGGGATTCCATGGGACTCCTATTCCTATTACCCTCCTGGAAAACCCGCTGTCTATCCACCAGTGATATCATGGGTTTCGATAATGCTCTACAGGCTTCTTGACCCCTTCACAGATATGAGCCTCTACGAGCTCTGCTTCTGGCTGCCGGCTGTTGTGGCACCCTTTGCAGGTACTGTGATGTTCTTCCTCATCAGAAAATATGCTGGTGACGCTGCAGGGTTCGCCGGGGGCATACTGATGGTCACAGCACCACTCTACTTTGCAAGAACCATCCCCGGGTTTTTTGATACAGACATGTTCAACTGTCTTATGCCAGCTTTAATTGTGCTTTTCTACACGAGTGTGGTGGAATCCAGGGATAAATATGGCTGCCTCGCTTCTGGGCTACTCTTTGCGGTTTCTATGCTGCTTTTTTCCCTTTCATGGACAGGATGGCCGTTCATGCTCTATGTTACCCTTGCATCGGCCTTTATTTATTCGATCATATCATGGAGGATGGGGGCGCTTGATTTTTTGTGCATCAAGAGGCTCTTCCTTCCAGTTTTACTGGCAATTTTTCTAATAGGATTATTCAATGGCCCCCAGCAGCTTTCAGGGATCAACCCAATCGCCATCCTTGACTCAACATCATCGACAGGACCATGGCCAGATATCTATGAGTCGGTCTCAGAACTTGGCCACCCCTCAGTTGAGGTGTTTCTCTCTGCTGCAGGACCCCTCAACCTGGGTTTCGGTGTTTTCGGGGCTCTTGTGATTATCAGCATCTTCATAAGGGGAGATATGAGGAGGAAACATCTCCCATCATTCAACCCATTCATCCTCACCCTTTCACTGGTATGGATGCTGTCAGGGCTTACAGCATACTATATCAGTGTTCGCTTCGGTATTCTCGCAATAACCCCCCTCACATTCATATCAAGCATATTCCTTGGCGTTGTCTTCTCATATATGAGGGTCCTCAGTGGTAGGTGGAACTTCAGGGCGGATATTCCTGTGGTTCTCCTACTGGCCCTCATAATCTCAGTTGCCACCATCGAGGCTGCTGAGATTGGCAGGATTCCCTTTATAAATGATGACTTCGCGGATGCTGCGGCTTTCCTGAAGGATGGGACAGGAGAGGGCACCGTTGTTGTGACTGAATGGAGCTATGGCCACTATATCACAGCCGCCGCAGAACGCCCAGTTCTTTTTGATGGGGGATCACAGAATACCCCGAGGGCATACTGGATTTTCAGGGCATTCGAGACAGACAATGAGAGTTTATCTGCCGGGATATTAACGATGCTCACATCTTCGGGGGACTCAGCAGTATCACTTCTTGAAAACAGGACAGAAAACACGTCACTAACGGTTCAGATACTCAACGATATCCTTGGTGTTAACAGAAGATCTGCGGAGGAAATCCTCATCAGAAAGTACGGCCTTGAAAGGGGGTTTGCAGAGAAACTCCTTGTATATACCCATCCAGAGAGAAGGAACTATGTTATTCTAACAGCAGAGGGTATGAGGTACGTAGGTTACTGGTACCTTTACTATGGA
This sequence comes from Methanothermobacter sp. CaT2, assembly GCF_000828575.1. GTDB lineage: Archaea > Methanobacteriota > Methanobacteria > Methanobacteriales > Methanothermobacteraceae > Methanothermobacter. Next base: position 1,700,318 of record NZ_AP011952.1, read on the forward strand.
TCATGGAACTTCACCTCGTTTACCCCCAGACCCCTCTACGAGGTTGTGGATACAGGGAGGTCTGAAATGATGAAATCTGTTGATGAGGGCTCATGGAGGGGTAAGAGACCCTACCGTTTCATAATAAAAGATGGGAACTCTGTGAAAAGGGTTGATGTGGATGAATCCAGCAGTTTTTCTGTTATATTCCTCCCAGATGAAGGAGAGGCCATAATTATAGATAGAAGATTTGATGATTCCCTATTCGTGAGACTGGTACTCCTTGAGGAGAATTCCAAATACTTCAGGAAGTTATATAATAATGACAATGTAATCATATGGCAATTAAAATAGATTGACAATTTTAAAGTAATGGTGGATGTGTTATGCAAGAGTCTCTTAAGGTATTCTTATTTATAAGCATAATATTTTGCACCGGATTTATTCTAAGGGCTGACACCGTTAATCTTCATCACTTTAATGCAAGCGAAAAGGATTATCTGACGGATTTTCAGGGTCTTCCATATATGTATGATGCGGATTGTTACTACAATTATCGTGTTACCCTAAATTATTTCAAAAATGGGCACCTGGGAGATAAGTACAATGGAAAATTCAGCTGGAATATTTATTCATATTATCCAGAAGGAAGACCCTCAAATTATCCTCCATTCATCGCATGGTTGGCTGTTTTCTTTTACAATTTTCTTGCTTTATTTGTGAATATAACCCTCTACGAGGCATGTTTTTGGTTGCCAGCAATTATAGCACCATTTACGGGTATAATGCTATTTTTATTAATGAGAAATCATGTTGATGACATTTCAGCATTTATTGCTGGTATTTTGGCGGTCACAACACCCATCTACTTCTCAAGGACAGTAGCTGGTTTCTTTGATACGGACATGTTAAATGTTTTAATTCCTCTTATAATAGTATTATTTTTTTATGGAGGCATTAGAACTGAAAATATGTTTAAAAAGTATATTAAATGCATTCTTGCAGCGGTTTTTCTACTCCTCTTCTCGCTGACATGGAATGGCTGGGCATTTATTTTTATAATCATAGTTCTAACATCTTTAATCTATGTCCTAATTCTTAAAAGTAGTGACAAGAGCTCAACGCCTTTCATTCAATTTTTCGCGGTTTTTATTTTGTTTTCTATTTTATTTATAGGGATGTTGAAATTATTCGGCGCGGGTATTTATTTAAATTTCCCCAACACTTCGCTTTTTTTAAAATCGAATTTTAATAATAACTGGCCAAACGCTAATTTATCAGTCTCAGAACTTTCGAAACCATCTTTCATTGAGTTTGTTTGGTTTTTAGGCGGTTTGAATATAGGTTTCGGTATTTTGGGTGTAGTTGTAGTGGTCTTAAATTTATTATCAGCAAACCTGAAGGATAAATCAGATTTATTTTTCTACCTACTGATGTCAGTATGGCTTTTTGTGGGTCTGATTTCTTATTCTATGAGTATAAGATTTGGCATAATTTCATTCATACCCCTTGTAGCCTTTTCATCGATTTCTATCAACAAAATAATTGGAACTGTTCTTAAATTGAAAAATAACTTTATTAGAATTTTTATATTACTTTTAATTATTTCATCCTTTTTTGTAATTTCAGTAGCTCAAACCCAGGTATTTAAACTGCGACCAGCAGTAAACGATGATTTTGTAGATGCAGCAGCTTTTATAAATAAAACATTTTCATCCCCACCTGTTTTAGTAATGGACTGGAGTTATGGTCATTATTTCACTTCAGAGGGCATCCCAGTTTTAATGGATGGGGGCTGCTTAACTCCTCAAAGGAATTACTGGATTAGCAGAGCACTTTCTACAGATAATGAAACGCTTTCAAAAAACATATTAATAATGTTATCCTGTAGTGGGGATATTCCTATAGAAATGTTATATAAAAGGACAGGGAATATTTCTTTGACAGCCACTATATTGAATGAGATACTCTCTATGGATAAAAAAGATGCAAAATTAATTCTAATGGAAAAATATGGTATGAATCCTAACTTTTCGAATCAATTACTAAATTTCACGCATCCCTATCCAAAGAAAAGAATTGTTATTCTTACAGGTGACCATGAGATAAAAAGTGGCTACTGGAATTTTTATTATGGATACTGGAATTTTGCTAAATCTCAACCTCAGGAATTTGTTTATTCAGAAGGCGAGATAACATCAATAAATGATACATTAAAACATTATTCAAATAACATGTCTTTGGACTTAAAAAAAAGGTTCGCTTCTTGGAATGGAAAGAGACCTTATGAGGTTATATTGGTATATAAAAACCATAAAGATGAATTTAGGGTTTATAATGAGAGTAATCTAGTTTTCATAGTTTTCATGGAAAAAAATAGAGCTTTAGTGGTGGACAAAAAATCTAAAAATTCCCTTTTTATAAAAATTTCTGTCTTAAATGAAGGTACAGAACACTTTAAAAGAATCTATGCCAATGGACATGTTAGTTTATGGGAACTTAGATAATTTAATTTTAATAAATATCCATAATTTAAAGGAAAAAAGCAGAGTCACTCAAGGACTAAATATCTAAAAAAATTTTCAAAGTTTGTTGATCGTGGAGTCACGGGCGGTGTTGATTACTTCGCTGATATTTCCCGCTATTGAGCCTGAGATGTTGAAAATGTAGGAGCCTACGGCTATCACGATTACCAGAAGTGCTCCTACAATCAGTATCATTTCAGCGCTTATCTGCGCCTCTTCCTCGATCAACAATTCAATCGGCTCTTAAATTGATGCACCGCTTCTGGCGTTCTGCCTAACTTCGCTTATGTCCCGTGCGGCGTTGAGGTCTGATTTGCTGAAGTATGCTCTGTAGATTAGTAGTGCGACGATTGCTATTACGATTACACCACCGAAGAGCAGTATGTATTCAGCTGCACCCTGTCCGGCTTCATCTTTCAGGAATTTCATATTTTCACACCTCCATTAATTCACCAGTTCTGGCTTGTTTCATCTTATGTTGTTAACCACTTATAAATTTAGCGGATAACCTTTCCAGTTTAACCATTCATTTCACATGGATATAAATATATTTAAAGGGTTTTGTTCATAATATCACAAAGGTGATGAAATGCCGCGGAAGTACAACATTGACAGGGTGATACTTGAAATCCTCCAGGAGGGTGATCTTAGCAGGGCAGAGATTGTGGACAGAATAAGGTCGAGAATCGAGTTCAGTGTCACCGATAAGACAATAAATGAGGCCATCTTCAAGCTGCTCAAGGCAAGCAGGATAACCGTCACAGGCTATGACCTTAGCATATACAATGGCGTTGATAGAGTGCAGTCCCTTAAACCTGACGGCATAATATTTGGTCTTGTGCAGAGGGATCCCCTTGAGATGAACCTCTTAATAAGAAAAATTGAATCTGAAAACCTTCATGAATCTGAATCAGCGCTTAACAAACTCAGAAAGATCTTCAGGGCTAAAACGGCTGAGATTGGAGTCGACGCCGAGGCCATATTTGGAATGATAGTAAATGAAATACTGTCCCTCGACCCTGACCAGAAGCGCATCATGACACAGAAACTTGCCTATGCCCTGAGTGACGAGGACGATGCCCCCGAGCAGCTCAGGCACCTTATAACATACTTCGAGATCAGGGCAGGGAACATGTGATTATCCGCTGTTTACACTTTCCCTGACACTGTTGAGGTCCTTGGCCACATTAAGAGGATTTGTTGTTTTTATGTACTCTGTGTAGATCAGAAGGGTTGCTATCGCAATAACAATCACACCACCAAAGAGAAGTATATACTCAGCGGCGCCCTGGCCGCATTCATCAAAAACTATTATCACTGAAATCCACCCCAATTAATTTATACAGCATTTTATAAAAATCGGATCATATAAAGTTTCACCCTAAAAAACCTTTTATAAATGAATGCAGATAATAAAATATTAATTTAAACCCTAGTAATTCCTGGGAGCGGGAGGCATTCAATGATATATTTGCTGGTTACATTTGCTGGAATCTTAATGATATTTGCTGGCCTTTACTTCATGTCCCTTGGCTTTGCAACACCACCGGATATTTTCATGTTCTTTCTGGGGCTCATTCTCTTTGTACCCGGTCTTATAATCACCCTTCTATTTGCAGGAAAAATAGACCTCGAATCTATTAAAGCTGCATCAGAGAAGAAAACCCCTAAAAAGAAGGTTAAACCTGCTAAAAGGGCTCCTGTTAAAAGACAGCCAGCCTTTAAGGCTCCTGAGGCTGTTGAGGGGGCTCCTGAAAAGAGTGTTGTGGGTGCTGGACGGTCATCTTTGAAGGCTCCTGAGGCTGTTGAGGGGGCTCCAAAAAGGAGAATTCCTTCGATCCTTAAAGAAAAACCAGAAAAGGAATCTGAAGGTTCAGAAAAGAGTATCCCCGAGACATCAACTGGAGCCAAACCGGTCACATCCGAAACACCCACGAAGGAATCAGAGGATATAAAATCCTCTACTGGGGAGTCATCGGCATCAGAGCCCATCGCCTCAGAGCCGTCAAGGATAGCCCCTATCAGGAAAATCACTCCTGAAAAGGCAATAAGACCTGCTCCCAAAAAGAAATCTCCTGACATGACTTCAGAAGGCGTTTCTAAATCTAAAAGCACTGAAACTCCCCGTAAAAGGCTGTTCAGCCTTCCAAAACTGAGAAAGGGTAAGGAGGATGAATCTAAAAAGGGCAGGGGTTTACCACCTAAAAAGAAAGCACAGAAACCAGTAAAACCCGCCCCAGTCAGAAGAACACCCTCAAAGACAGATAACAGCTACGTGACAGAGAGGCTCAAGAAGCTCAAGCAGGAGTACATCGAGAATGTTGATGATGTTGAGGACCTCCTGGAGGAAAGGCTGGATTCATTCAAGGGGGCCATAAACAGGATAAGGGCCGAGACAAGGGAGCCGAGCATAATATGGTCATTTGATGCATCAGATGTGCAGGATGCAATGAGGGAAACCATAACGGCTGCTGAAGAAAGTGTTGTCCTCATGTACCCATGGATAAGGAACATAGATGTCTCGGTGCTCAAGAAATTCATGGATACAGAGAGCCGCCTAATAATACAGGAGGCCAGTCTTGATGATGAGGCCTCGGTGGAACTCATAAAGGTCTTAATGGACAATAAAGTTGAGATAAGGACCATGCCCCATATACATACCGTAGCAGCGGTTGCAGATGATAAGAACGGCCTCATAATATCAACTGACCCGATATATGAGAGTTTTGAGGTTGGTGTTATCTACAAGGACAAGAAATCCATATCTGAAATTAAAAAACTCTTTGAGGAGGCATGGAATCTTTCAGATGAAATCAACCTGGAGGGAGTTTAGTGAAAATTCAGTGGTTTGGACACTCGGCATTTGAGATAACATCGGATGATACAAAAATACTCATAGACCCGTTCATAAGCAACAACCCTGTCTGCAGCACTGCGGTGGAGGAATTTGACCCCGATGTCATCTGTGTAACCCATGGCCACGCGGATCACCTGGGCGATGCCATGGAAATAGCCGACAGGTCCGGGGCCATCTTAATAGCAAACCATGAGCTCTCGGTTTTCTTCGGAAGGCAGGGGCTTGAAAGTAACGGTATGAACATCGGCGGAACTGTTTCTATTGATGGAATCACCATAAGGATGGTGGATGCCAAACACTCATCAGATATAGACTTCACAGAGGAGGTCACATCAGGGGGAAGCGCCTGCGGTTACATCATTGAAACCCCTGAGGGGAAAGTGTACCATGCAGGTGATACAGGACTGTTCGGGGATATGAGGGATGTTATAGGTGCCATTTACCGGCCCGAAATTGCACTTCTACCCATAGGGGACCGCTACACAATGGGGCCAGAGGACGCATCCATCGCCGTGGAATGGATAAAACCAGAAAGAGTGTTTCCCATGCACTACAACACATTTCCAGTAATTGAACAGGACCCGGAGATCTTTGCTGAAATGGTAGGGAAAACCTCCCCTGACACAGAGGTCGTTGTCCTTGAGGTTGGGGGAGTCTATGAAGATTAATCATAAAGAAGTGATAAGGATGGCAAATTTTTTCACCAATTTCCTTGATAAACTGCTTGGAAGGAACAAGAAACTGAAGATAGGACTCTACGGTCACCCAAATTCCGGCAAAACAACCCTTGCAAACAGGATGTGTGAGGACTGGCTTGGAAAACCCCTTGGGCTGACCTCAGAGATACCACACGAGACAAGAACGGTGTACAAGCAGGAGAGAATCACCATAGAGAGGGATGGGGCTGAACTTGACTTTGACATCATTGACACGCCTGGAATAGCAACAAAGGTTGACTACAAGAACTTCCTTGAATTTGGGCTGTCAGAGCAGGAGGCCAAGGAAAGGGCCAAGGAAGCCACCAAGGGGATAATTGAGGCAATAAAATGGCTCGATGATGTTACCGGCGTACTCCTTGTCATGGATTCATCACAGGACCCTCTGACACAGGCGAATATAACAATAATAGGGAACCTTGAGGCGAGGAAGATACCCTTCCTCATAGTTGCAAACAAGATAGACCTTCCAGAGTCATCTCCGGAGAGGATCATATCGGTTTTCCCCCAGCATACGGTTGTCCCTATCTCAGCACTGCACGGTGAAAACACAGAGGACCTTTACATGCAGATGGTTAAAAAATTCAGGTGAGGGGTTAAAATGGATGGCTTGAAAATGGATTTTCTTTCATCAGAGGCTCTTGAGGATAAAAGCAGCATGGAAAAGATCTCAATGATCATAGACCGTGTAAAGGATGGGGACATACTGGTTCTGGAGGGAAGTCTTTCACCCTCAGAGGAGGCTGAACTCATAGAGACCACCATGAGGGAGATCGACATTGAAAACTTTGTGGGAATAGACATATACACACTTGAAAAGGATGAGAAGGCATTTCTGGGACTCTCAAAGAGAAGGACAGTTGGACTCACCATAATAGGACCTGCCAATGTCATGCGAACAGTTAAGAGGAAGTCAAACTTCCTCTCAATGATTGCAGAGATCGGTGATTCAGGTGCATCAGTGCATTAAGTGCGGGGAGAAGTTCAGGTCTTCAGAGGAACTAAAGAATGGATGTCCAAAATGTGGAAGCAGGTACTTCAGGTATGTGGCCGACAGGAGGGACCCTGAACCGGTTGGGGACCCCATTGAGACCATAATGGTCAGGAAGAACGGTATATATGAAGTTAACCTAACATCCCTACTTGAGGATGACTCCATAATCGTCTCTGATGAGGAGGGCAAATACTTCATTGACCTGAACTTCCTGCTCAAGAAGAACCTTAAGAGAAGGGTTAAATAACCTAATCTCCTGTAACAATGTCACCCTTCCCAGGTGGAAGGACCCTTACAAAGTCCTCAAGCTGGAATAGATTCTCAGGATCAACTTTTGCCTTTATGGCCTTTGCAAGAGCCTCTTTCTTGGTATAACCCGGTTTTACCACGACAAAATTATCTGTCCTTTTTTTCACCGCTGATGGGGGGCCACACATCACCCTCTCCCCATCGTGGTCCACCACACCAACAGCCACCTTGAGGGGAACACCCCTCATGTAATTCCTGGAACCCCGTATGATGAAGGCCCCCCTGGCAACGAATTCACCGGACCTGGGAGTCTTCGAAACCTGTTCTGGATGGACCCAGTAGACATCCAGGGAAGTGAACCCCCGCGTCCAGGCACTTGAAAATGACGCTGCAAAAACCGCGGCTTCCTGAATGGTTGTTTCGGGGACCTCCTGGCCCTCACTTTTTATAACCACCGATGGGGCTCCATGGATATCTGAGTGTAGGTATATGTCCCTTGGCTCCATGTGCCTCTTCACCACCATCTCATTGGTGCCGGCGTCCCTTCCACCAATCACAAGGAAGTCGTCTGATGAGATGAACCAGCGGAATTTTTCAAACCAGCGGAGTTTCCTCTTAACCCTTTTCTGAGGAACCATGATGTTTCTGAGGGCATCGTCCCTTCTCTTCTCAACCCTCTCAATTTCTCTCTCTGTTTTCTCGATTGCCTGAAGCACACCCTTTATTTTTCTTTTGGCTTTCTTGGCCTTTTCATAGTAGACCTCTGCGTTCTCTGGAACCCCCAGCTTCGGGTCAATCCTTATCCTTTCACCGTCAATAAGAAGTGTCATGTTTCCCATCCCATCGATCTCCTGGATCATCTGGGCCTCCACCATTCCCTTACTGCGGGCATCAGCTATTATCTTCCGTATTTCCTTCCAGGAGTATTTTTCACGGGCATCCCTTATTGTTCTAAGCACATCCTCAACGGCTGCGTAGTGTGCATATAGGAGGTCACCCTTTCTTGTTGAGGTATCTATTGTGTCCTGGAATTTCTGGAGGGTCTCCCTCTGTATCCTGAGTCTTTTCCTGAATTTCTCAACCTCTCTCTCCCACTCAGCCTCATGGACCTTCCTGAGTTCCTCCCTGAATATTGAACTGAAGAACTCGTCTGCAGCCTCGTTGAAGGTTTCAAAGTACTCCCTCTCCCTATCACGGTACACCATGAGTTCAATGGGGACCACGTCACCCTCACCGTTCTTTATGATGTGGGGTCTGAATTTGAGATCCCTCAGCGGCTTGAAGAGTTCATTTATTGCAGAGTCAATTTTTTCTATCTCATCTCTGCTCAGGGTGCTGGCTGCTCTTTTCTTGTCGAGACCGGACCTCAAAATGATCTCCTCTGCATAGAGGCCCCCAAACCCCTTTCTTGCAAGGGTCCTTATGAGGTCGGTGTCTGAGTTTTTCAGCATCTCTTCAAGTTCACCCATCTCATATCTGAGGGGGTGGATGCCCCTTGATGGGGGGTACTCATATCTTTCACGGGACGCTATTCGGCGGTCACTCCAGGTTTTTCGTTTAAGGGGCAGTATTATCTCATCCTCCTGGTTCAGGAGTATTATGTTCCCCTTTGAGAATAGTTCCACCACGAGGGTGTATTTCTGCTCCTTCTCGATTTCTATCTCCACTATCCTGTCAAAGCTGTGCTGCCGGACCTCCCTCACGATTCCACCCCTGAGGTGCTTTCGGAGGAGCATTGGGAATGATGGTGGGATCTTTGGATTTTCAGGGGGATACTCTGTTCTGTGTATCCTGACACCTGCCTGCATAACCACATCCACCCTCCCCTCGCCCGGCACATGGAATCTGATTATCACAGTGTCCCTGAGGGGTTGATAGGCCTTATCCACCCTGGCACCTGTTAGAATATCATTGAGTTCCCTGGTAACTGCAAAAACATCAACGTTTGACATTGTCTTCATATTCAACACCTCGCAAGAAACAGAAGTCCGACGGCTTTAAGTATTTAATGATGGTATAATAATATCTTTCCATGGTTCGATGGAAAAGTTTTAAGACCATCAAGATAATAAAAACTCTCTGGAGGTTTTAATATGGATACTGATGCTAAAATGACTGCCCTTCATGTTCCTGCAGGTATAGTGGCTGCAGTGGTGTCATTTTACCTTTCAAATGGTTCAATAGCAGTTCTTGGAAAAAATCAGGCGCTCGGCACCTTTGCGGGCCTTGTAATTCTGTTGATTGTTGGGAATATTGCAGAAAGGTTATTCGGTAAGGAAGAGGTTGGGGGATTCAAGGGGTGGCTCTGGAGTGGTATAGTGCCATTTCTCTTCATCTGGTTCGTTGTATGGGCAATCCTGATAACCTCAACCACAATAACCCCATAGATTCCTCTTTTTCAACCACATAACTCTACAGATTCCTCTTTTTTCAGGCCCAGTAGAATATCCAGGCAAAGACGAATATAAGTGCAAGTACGAATATGAGGGGGGCTATCACACGGCTCACAGCAACGATTGAACTTATGGTTGATACGAGTTCCGTTGAATTGGTGGGGCCGAGGGTATTCAGACCCCTTATTCTGACGACCAGGCACCCTGCCCTTACCTCCTCAAGGTCATCAACCGCCTCTGAGACCGCCTTTTTGATCTCCTCTATGATATCATCCCTTCTGTGTTGTCCGATGGGGTTGTGGCCTCCTGAAAGGGTGTTCACAAAGTGGGTGTCGGTTGTCATAACCTCGGCTTCATCTATGTCCAGCTTCAGAAGTTCCTCCAGTATCTGGTCCCTGAAGCCCATGACCATGTTATTGGCGTCAAGGAGCACGTAGGCGGTCCTCTGTTCTCCGGCCTCAACCACCATGACCATAACTCCACTCTGTCCAATACCATCCTCCTTTGAGAGTCCATCCATTTTCCTCTGGGCACACCCAACCCTCAGCCTATGGCGGTGTGGAGGGCACTCAATGGAGTCCACAGCATCAAGTAGGTCGAACATTTCAGGGTTACCTGCAAGTATCCGGCCTGTTTCGCCCTGGAATGAGTTGTGACAGTCCACAACAACCACATTTTTTGATCCGCAGCGGCCCCCTGCAAGGTTCATCATTGAAAGTCCCACACCAAATTCTATGTCATCAAATCCACTGGGGGCCATTGTTGCAAGGATCAGCATGCCATCGCCAAGGAACTGGACCCCGATGGTGGCGCTGTTTCTGGTGTATCTCCTGAATTTACTGGCGCCCTCATGGTACTCCATACCATCAAGTGCCTCCCTGACGGCACCCTCAACCTTTTCCAGTTCCCTCACGGATACCGGGTTGAAGTCATGGGTTGAGGGGCCATGGGCCACCATTGTGAATGTGTCAAATCTCTCAGAGAGTATTGTGGGCATGTTGGCACCGCCTATGGTCCCTATTGGACCCGGGTGTACCGAGGGGCTTATGAAGAGGGCCTTTATATCGGAGCCCCTCTGGAATGCAACCACACCCGCAAGTGTATCCACGGGTTCACCAATCTCACTGAAGATGCTTTCAAGTTCAGGCGAATCCTCGGTTATATGTGAGAGAAAGAGGCTCAGGAACTCCAGTGAGCCGACCCCAAGGTTCTTTCTCATGGGTGACTCAACCACCATGACAAATGAGTAGATGGCAAGTATGAGCATTGCTGAGGCAACAAGTATCTTCAGTAAAAATCCTATCACACTGAAGTAGCCAATGTTTGTGGCGAGGCTCAGGAATGCCACAACGATGTTCATGCTCACTATGAGAACTGGTTGCACAGAGGATATCAGGGTTGAATTTGTGAAGCTTATGTTTGAGGTTCCCCAGATCACCAGCAGGCGGAAGGCGAATATAACGGCGGAGGCGAGTATTATGGAGTTGAGGATGAGGTCGCTCTGGAGTAGGGATGATGCCAGGCACCCCCCAAGGTAGATGAGGGAGAAGATCATCATGGAGAAGAATGCCAGGAACATGGACTGCTTCATCTTCATCCTTCTACCACCCAGCGAGTTGACCCATGGCTGGGTGATGGCACCGGCCATTATTGATGAAAATCCAAGGACAAGCACTCCATTGGTTCCCCCATAAAGTATGTCATGGAGTACGCTTATCCCAGGGACCATATCGATTATAAACCCCACAGCACCCACAACGAAGCTTATAAATATCATTGAGAGGAGTGATATTTCGGTTTTCGGGAGGGTCATGATGTACTTTGAGAGATCAGTCACATTCTTTGTGCTTGACATATTCTACCTCAACAAGTTCTGGGATCTACTGGAGAAAGATATTTAAAAATTTGATCCATATTAAATTTATTCAGCAGCATCACTCTTGGCATGCTCTGGAGTTTAACTTTAACTGATGAATGATCCACGTCGTTCTGCAGTGCATCCCACTGATCGCTTTATACAGGCACGGGAGATGTTTTTATGGAGATAAAACTTAAAACACCACTTTCAGATGAGGTAACCGAACTTAAAGCTGGTGACATCGTTTACATCACAGGAAAAATATTCACGGCCCGTGACAGGGCCCATAAAAGGATAATTGAGAGGGGAGCCCCCTTTGATATTGAGGGCTCTGTTATATTCCATGCAGGACCCATAATAAGGTTTGAAGAGGAACCTGATACCAGCGCTGAGTCGATAACTGAACCACCCGCACGGCTTGTGGTTGTGGGGCCCACCACAAGCGGGAGAATGAACCCCTTCCAGCCAGAGGTTATAGAGATGGGTGTGAGGGCGGTTATAGGTAAGGGGGGAATGGATGATAGAACCCGGAATGCCCTCAGAAAAAAAGGCGCTGTTTACCTTGCAGCCGTGGGGGGCTGTGCGGCACTCTATGGCTCGGCAGTTAAGGGTATAGCAGCAGTGCACTGGCTGGACCTCGGTGTGCCTGAGGCGGTATGGGAACTGGAGGTCGAGGACTTCGGGCCCCTCATAGTTGCCATGGACTCGGATGGTAGAAGCCTCTATGAAACCTCAGATGATGAATACGACCTTGAGGTCCAGAGGATACTCGATTGAGTGTGTGAGCGGGATGTTTGACTTCAGCCTCTCGGAGCACATTAAACTCGATGGACTTGTGGACACCCATATCCACACAGCCCCCGATGTGAGGGATAGATTCATGAATGACATTGAACTTGCTTCCGCCGCACTCAGGGAGGGTATGGAGGCTGTTGTGATAAAGAGCCACACTGAACCCACCTCAGGGAGGGCGGCGCTGGCCTCTGAGGTTACGGGTATGCGGGTCATTGGGGGCGTTACACTGAACACTCCGGTGGGGGGCCTCAACCCGGACGCGGTCCATGCCGCAGCCATGATGGGCGGAAGGTTCGTCTGGTTACCCACGGTCTCGGCCGGGAGGGCTGAGGGTGACCTTGATGGTGTTATTTCTGCTGTTGCTGAACATGACATGGTCCTGGGAACCGGGCACCTGAAGCCCCCTGAGATATTCCATGTGCTTGACCTTGCTGCAGATTATGGTGTCGGTAAAATTATCATTAACCATCCACTGACGGGTGTTGTGGGTGCCACCCTGGAGGAGCAGAGGGAGATGTCAAGGCGGGCTTACCTTGAGCACTGCCTTGTGGCCTGCATGCCCCGCCATGATGGACTTGACTTTGAACGCATAGTCGAATCTGTGAGGTATGTTGGTTCTGAAAGGTGCATAATGGCCACTGACTTCGGGCAGGGCCACAATCCATCCCCCATTGCAGGCATGAAGCAGTTCATATACCTCATGAGGGAGCATGGATTTTCCCACTTAGATATAACGATGATGTGCCGGGATAACCCCCTTGAACTGATATCCTGACGTTTTTTAAGAAAATCAGATTTATTAACCTTATCTTTCTGCTATCAAAAATTATATATGAGAAATTGGATTAAGGGTGAAATCAACCTTTATAACTGTGCGAGTGATATGATGTCCGATAAAAAGATTGAAAAGGAGCTTAAAAAGAGAATAAATCAATTTAAAAAGCTTTTGAAGAATGATGATGAACGTGAGAACTTCTATAACAATATATGTGGTTCCGAAATCCTTGTGAGAATTGAAATATTTCTCCCATCAGGCAACCCTGAAAGGTACTATGACGGGCTTTTCCTTTACCTAAATGATGAGGGCAGAATAGTGAACGCAGAGTATTACTACAATGAGGGCGGCGAGGGGGCCATCACACAGCTCGACGATAAATCCCTTGAGGTTGTAAGGGAACTCTTTGAGGATGAGCTATCCCTTGAGATCGAATGATCCTGGGATTTTTTGGGGGACTACACCAGACTTAAGAAACTTTAACTTTATTTATAATAACTTCAATAATTATTATGATTAAATTTTTTAGTGGAGGATTCAATACCATGCGAAGTTTTGAAAAACTGACTTCCCTTAAGGAATACATTCCCATCAAGAAAAAGGAGGGCGGTGAAAAGAACATTGGCCTTCTTGTGGATGGGCCGAACATGCTCAGAAAGGAATTCAGTCTGAACCTGGACCTTGTAAGGAAGATAATGTCTGAATACGGGAATATGCGTGTTGGAAAGGTTCTTCTGAACCAGTACGCCTCTGATAAACTGATAGAGGCCATTGTGAACCAGGGCTTTACACCAATTGTCGTGGCTGGGGATACCGATGTCTACATGGCTGTTGAGGCCATGGAACTGATATACAACCCTAATATTGATATAATAGCCCTCATGACACGCGACGCTGATTTTCTACCAATAATAAACAAGGCAAAGGAAAATGGTAAGGATACAATTGTGATAGGCGCCGAGCCAGGTTTCAGTGCTGCACTTCAGAATTCTGCGGACCATGCAATAATCCTGAAACCAGAGAATGGCAGGCCAAGGAAGGGGCATGTTGCAGGGGAAACTGATTGAATGGGTGATTTGATGTTTCATGATCACCTGAATGAGGTTAAGCGCAGGGAACACGCCCTCAAGATAATAGGGGAGCGTATTGCCAGCGAGGGCCGTGAGGGAATATATGATCTCACGGGTCTTTCAGGGGGCTTTCCCCTTGAGATGGAGGATATTGGTCTTCTTGAGACGTACGTGGGACCTGCGGTCTTTGAGGAGAGACTCCAGATAGCTGGCAGAAAGCACATGGGCGGTGAGATGGTGGCCGCCTTTAACAGGACAAGCAGCGCAATACTTGCATCCATACTGGAACTTGCAGAACAAGGTTCACTGGTTGTGCACTACCTCCCTGAGCTCCCATCCCACCCATCCATCCCGGCAAGCACCCAACTGGCAGCAGCCAGGTACCATGAGACAGATGACTTCACCGAGGATATACCCGAAAACACATCTCTCGTGGTTGTGACAGGTTCGACAATGGACCACAGGGTGGTTGATGAATCGGAACTCCAGAATGTAATTGAAAGAGCCCACTCTGCTGGGGTCCCGGTACTTGTGGATGATGCATCAGGCGCCAGGCTGAGGACGGTTCTATTTAACCAGAAGAGGGCATGTGACCTGGGAGCAGACCTTGCAGTTACAAGCACAGATAAACTGATGCACGGGCCAAGGGGGGGTCTTCTCGCAGGAAGATCTGACCTTGTGGAGCGGGTTAAATCAAGGGCCTACCGGTTCGGACTTGAGGCCCAGCCACCACTTATCGCTGCAATGGTGAGGGCACTGGAGAGCTTTGACCCATCTGAAATTCTCAACGCCCTTGAGAGGAAGGGGTACCTTCTTGAGGCTCTGAGGGACCTTAAGGTGGAGGAGACACCCACGGGTATCATGATAAAACCTGATTCACTGGAGGAACTCTATGATTCCACATACACCGGTGATGAAATCGGCGTGGCCCTTTCAATGATGCTCCTCTCTGACCATGGAATAATAACCATACCCGCTGTGGGGATGCCAGGGGCATCAAAGACACTGAGGTTTGACCTGGCATCAAGGGACGCAGAGAGGCTTGAGCCTGAACTTCTGAGGGGGGCGATTGAGGACGCAGTGGATAAACTTTCTGGCATCATCAGGGACAGGAAAATGATGGAGAAACTTATCTTCGGGTCATGAGGTTTTTGTAGGTCTTCATGCGCTGAATGGTTCTCAATGCCCGGAATAATTTTTTTATTCAAATGAAATTCCTACATTTAGCACAAAAAACTGAAAATGGGTACATCTGAACGATTCTGAGTTTATCAGGGAGGTGTCAGGCTGATAGTTATTGATGGATCAGAGGGCGAGGGTGGGGGAGCCGTTGTAAGGGTCTCCACAGCCCTTGCAGCCCTGGAATCATGCAGGATACGGATATACAATATCAGGGCCCGCAGACCAAGGAAGGGACTGTCACACCAGCACATCACTGCTGTGAGGGCAATTGCAGAGATAAGCAATGGCAGACTCAGTGGGGATGAACTCGGGTCAATGGAACTTGAGTTTTCACCGGGACGTGTTGAAGGCGGGAAATTTGAATTTGACATAAAAACCGCTGGAAGCACGGGACTTGTCCTCCAGGCCATAATGATCGCTTCCACAGCCTCAAGAGGTGAACTGGATGTAACCGTGAGGGGTGGCACCGATGTCCTCTGGGCCCCTACAGCAGACTACCTCAGGGAGGTGACGCTCCCCATCCTTGGTATGATGGGTTACACCGCAAAACTTGAGTTAATTGAGAGGGGATACTATCCAGAGGGTGGGGGTGTGGTCCATGCAAGCATGGAGCCATCCATCCTCAGACCCCTTGTACTTGAAAACGCGGAAATTCACTGTATAAGGGGTGTTTCCCACTCCAGGAACCTTCCGATACACGTTGCTGAGAGGCAGGCTGAATCAGCAAGGAGGATCCTTAAGAGAACCGGCCTTGATGTTGATATACGTGTTGAGGACGCCTCTGGTTCACTGGGGAGGGGCTCGGGTATCACACTCTGGGCTGAGGGCAACACAAGGCTCGGTGCCACTTCACTGGGGAAACCAGGTAAGAGGGCAGAACTGGTTGGTGCAGAGGCTGCAGAGGAACTCCTGGGTTTCATAGAATCTGGCAGACCCCTTGACAGGTACATGGGCGATCAGATCATCCCCTACATGGCCATCACAGGAAATTCAAGAGTGGCCACATGTGAACTCACACTTCACGCAGAGACCAATATGATGCTTGCAGAAAAAATAACCGGAAGAAAATTCAGGGTGGATGGTGAACGCGGGGGGCCAGCCATAATCGAGACCCTCTGATAGGTATTAGAAAAATGAGGTTAACGGTGCAGCTGAGGGCCACCGATATCACAGGTGTATGCACTCGCCGGATATTATTTTGCGGAGCGTTCCATCGTCCAGTTCCAGTATGAGGGCACCCTCACTGTTGATGCCGATGGCCTCACCATGGACGATTTCACCAAGCTGTTTCCTTATTTCAACACGTCTGCCGATTGTCTTTGACATCTTCCTCCATTCTCTTAGAATCTCATCCATTCTGCCCTCCTTGAAGGAATCATAGACCTCCTCAAAGTTTTTAAGGAACCTTGATATCAGTTCACTGGATTTTATGTCCCTCTGGAGTTCATTCTTAATGGAGGTTGCCCCTTCCCTGAGGTCCTCCGGGAAGTGGCTGATATCCACGTTGGTATCGATCCCCACACCGACAACCACGTATTCGAGGGTGTTGAATCTTGCATGGGCCTCTGTGAGTATCCCGCATACCTTTTTATCTCCAATCAGTATATCGTTGGGCCACTTTATTCCCACGTCCAGGCCACATTCATCCTTCAGTGTCCGGGCAACTGCAACACCGGTTACCAGTGTTAGGAGGGGGGCCGTTGATGGGTGAACCTCTGGTCTGAGTATGATGGACATCCATATCCCGCCCTGGGGTGATATCCAGGGTTTACCCCTCCTACCCCTTCCGCGGGACTGGGTCCTTGCAATTACAACTGTACCCTCCGGGGCGCCATCCTCTGCCATCCGCTTGGCCACATTGTTTGTGGAGTCCACCTCATCGAAGCATTTCACTTCATGCCCTATGTACCTGGTTTTTACCTCAACTTCGCATGGATCATAGTAATCCTCCATACCATCACCCCCTTCTTGAGTGCATGTATGCCCCTATGGCTGCAGATATTGCTGCAACCTTCTTTGGTGGTAGAAATGTTGAGTGGAGGCGTTCGACCATCTCCTGGTCCTCTTTGACAATCTTCTGCATCTCAGTGTCTATACCCCGCCTGTATTCATCCACGAAGTGTGTGTGAAGTTCTCCCCTCTGGAATGCCTCATTTTTCATTATTGCCTTGTGGAAGGGGATTGTGGTTCTGACGCCCAGTATGATGTACTCACTGAGGGCACGTCGCATCCTGTTTATTGCCTCCTGACGGTTCATTCCCCATACTATGAGTTTGGATATCATGGAGTCATAGAATGGTGGTATCTCATAGTTCATGTAAACCCCGCTGTCAACCCTGACCCCTATTCCACCGGGGGACCTGTAACCTGTGATTTTACCGGGGTTCGGGGCGAAATCTGATAGGGGGTCCTCTGCATTTATCCGGCACTCAATTGCATGGCCCCTTATTGTTATGTCCTCCTGTCTGCATGAGAGTTCCTCTCCTGAGGCGACCCTTATCTGTTCCTTAACAAGGTCCACACCGGTGATCACCTCGGTTATCGGGTGCTCGACCTGTATCCTGGTGTTCATCTCAAGGAAGTAGAAGTCCCCGTTTGAATACAGGAACTCCACGGTACCTGCATTCTCATAACCTATATATTCGGCGGCCTTAACTGCGGCTGAACCCATTCTTTTCCTCAGTTCAGGTGTCATGATGGGTGATGGTGCCTCCTCCACCAGTTTCTGGTGTCGCCTCTGTATTGAGCACTCCCTGTCTGCAAGGTGGATAACGTTTCCATGTTCATCGGCCATTACCTGGAATTCAATGTGACGGGGCTTTTCAAGGTACTTCTCTATATAAACCGTTGGATCCCCGAATGCTGAGGCTGCCACAGACTGGGTGGATTCCATGGCCCTTATGAGTTCGTCCTCCTCGTAGACGGTCCTCATACCTATGCCACCGCCACCTGCCGACGCCTTTATGATGATGGGGTAGCCGATTGAATCAGCTATCTCAGCGGCCTCGTCCGGGTCGCTCACACCCTTATCGGTTCCAGGGATTACAGGGACCCCTGCCTTCTTCATGAGCTTCTTTGATGTTATCTTATCTCCCATGGCCTCGATGACGGAACCTTTGGGACCTATCAGTTTGATTCCGTGTTTCTCACACTCCTCCCCAAGCTTAGGGTTCTCTGCCAGGAAACCGTAACCTGGATGGATGGCCTCGGCACCGCTTTCCTCGGCAACATCGATTATCCTGTCTATTTGCAGGTAGCTCTGGGATGGAGATGGTTTACCTATTTCGTATGCCTCATCGGCGTACCTTGTAAAGAGCGCATTCTTATCTGCTTCGGAATAAACAGCCACGCTTTTTATTCCTAGCTCCCTGCATGCGCGCATAACTCTTATTGCTATTTCACCACGGTTTGCAACGAGGATTTTGCTGAACATCTGACCGCACCCTGAAATTTATAACACATATATATTGTATTGGGGTAACTCTTTTTAAGTCTACCACCTTCAGTTATGGTACCATGAGGAGAAAGAGACAACTTGAGATGCTTCTTGAGAGAGTCCCTCCCCACCCCCGCCCTGACCCGGGTCTTGAACAGTACCTCACCCCGGCCCCTCTGGCCGCTGAGGTCCTCTGGGCAGCCAGGGACATGGGGGATATTGGGGGAAGAACCGTTGCGGACCTTGGATGCGGTACGGGTATCCTGGGCATTGGGGCGGCAGTTCTTGGTGCAGAGATGGTTTACTGTGTGGATGTGGATGCAGGGGCCCTTGAGCTTGCGGAAGGTGTGGCAGAGGATCTGGGGCTTGGGAACATCCGGTTCATTGAGGCTGATGTCCGTGATTATGATGACCTGGTTAAGGTCACAGGGAGAGTTGATACTGTAATCCAGAATCCCCCCTTCGGTTCACAGGAGAGGGCTGATAGGGGTGCCGACAGGGTTTTCATGGAGGCGGCATCAGCCATGGGGAGGGCTGTGTACTCATTCCATATGGCCGGATCTGAGGACTTTGTGAGGCGCTACTATGAGGGGTTGGGGGGGAGGGTGACCCACAGATTCAGGGCCGAATTCCCTATACGCCGCACCTACAGTTTCCACAGAATGGAGGTCTCCACGGTGGATGTTGTGGTGGTAAGGGTTGTTTTTGTGTGATCCCCTGGCTGGTGGTTTGCTGGCTGATGCTGTGGGTGTTTTTATGGTGATGTTTTCAGAGGATACCTTGATTTCCATGAATTGCTGAACGATGGAGTGACCCTGGGGATTCCGCCGGGTTTTATCCTGCCCACCCACGGACCT
>NZ_AP011953.1 GCF_000828575.1 Methanothermobacter sp. CaT2
ATGACTGTTACAGTATCTTTACCTAAGGGTGTTGTTAGGGGTGTTTTGATGGAATTTAGACGCCATTTTACTACAAAAGAGTGGTTGATATTACAGGCTTCGCCTATTTGGGTTGGTTTTTTGGTGGCTGCTGCTGACGGCCATGCAGATCCTAAAGAAATTGATGAGAATTTAAGGCAGACTATTAGGGCGGCAACTTTTTCGACGGGATTTACCAAAGAAGTTTTTGAGGACCATGTCTACATGCACCTGAATGATGACGATGCCCTATCTGCTGTAGTAGAAACTTTAGACCCCTTAGAGGGATTAAAGGCGGTTTCTATTCTTTTGGGGAAGATACCAGCTTCAGAAGCCGAAAATTTCAAAGATACATTACGTAATATGGCTTTTAAAATTGCCCTTGTTTCTGATGGAATCGATAAAAACGAAGAAGCAGCTATCAAGTTGATTGACCTTATACTTGATGGGGCAATTTAACTTACCATTTTACTATTAACTTTTCTTTTTAAGGGGTGTCTGAGGGTTTGCCCCGTAATCTTCCTGAAGTGCAGCATTGTCTTTTCAAGACAATTTTTTTGGTCAAAAAGTTGTTGGGTCTTTGGTTGACCTCTGGCTTGGTAATGTCCTATGGGTCGGCTAAGCGATTTCCGCCCTTTCGGGTCGCTCGCTTCGCTCGCTCGGAAATCGCCGCCGACCAGGGGGGCTACCGCCCCCCACCCCCCGCCCCACTTTAGGTAAACCATGCCTCAACTTGTAATTTTGTGCATTTACCCCTTCACTCCACCCCGACACTCTTATATAGACGCCAGCTTCGTCAGTACCTCGTATTATACGAAGTAACGCTCGCTTCGCTCGCTCTCGCTTCGCTCGTACTTCGTATAATACTAAGAGGTATGACGAAGCTGGCGTGAATTATTTTGAGTGTCTGGGCTCCGTGAAGGGGTGAACGAACACCACATACGTGGAGTTCATTGTAAGTATAACTAACAGTTCTTTAGTTATCATTTATTTATATTAAAAGATGTTATAAGATAAGTGTCTATTAGGGGTTGTTAAAATGAATTCAAGTAAGCTTTTTTTTGGCTGGACAGATGAATCCAGCCAGAACAAGGGGAGATATCGGGCTATCGGAATGGTAAGCCATCCGGCTGAGTTTGGAAGTGAACTTGAAGGAGATATAAATAGTATACTTGACTCGGTCGTTGATGAATCTGGTTTAAAAAGAAGAGAGTTGAAATGGAATAAAATAGACATATTCCGGTGTAGAGCATATGAGAAGATTGTAGACTACTTTTTAGAACTCAGTAACCTTGGTAATCCACCAGTTCGTGTGGATATCTTACGGTGGGACATTGAAGACAGCCGTCACAGTATACAAGGGCGGGATGATAACCAAAACCTGCAGAGGATGTACTATCATCTATTTTCCAATGTGATTTCTAAGCGTTGGCCTTCTGGAGATTGGTGCTTTTTCCCTGATGAAACAGGTTCAGTAGATTGGGAGGAAGTGGCGTTCTTCTTGGATATTGGTGGTTCAAAGGTAGACCTAAAGGAACAGTTTAATATACTAAGTATTAATGAAGTTGATTCCAAGGATAATGTACTAGTTCAAGTGGCTGACTTTTTCGCGGGACTCAGTGTTTTTTCTAAGGAGAAGTTTGGGCTTTATGTAGACTGGAACTACGAAGAATGTGGACAGCAAAGATTAGTTCCTGTAGAAAACGTTGAGTTCTCCAAAAAGGATAGGAAGCGTTTTGAAATTCTTTCTTATTTCAACAAGAGGTGCAAAGAGTTAAAGATGGGGGTAAGTCTTGATACAAGTGAAGGCTTGTGGACACCTAAACCTGCTAACAGTATAAATTTCTGGCATTATGAACCTCAGAGTGATGCCGACAAAGCACCTATAAGGTAACCTCAAATAGTTGTTTTTAACTTGTTCTTTGGGGTGAGGGATTCACCCTCCCCCCAAACCCCCCACCCGAAGGCCCCGGCGCTCGCTACGCTCGCTTGGGTCACCGCACCAATCTTCCGTTACTCGCTCCAGCGGCTGTGCGGAAATTCTCGCCCTTCGGGCCGTTCGCTTCGCTCACTCTCGAATTTCCTAAAACAGCCGCTTTCGCTGCGTTACTCAGATTGGGCGGGAAAAACCAGTGAATGAGATTGGCGGGCGTTCTCGTGGGGGCCCCGTCCACCCTGTTCCAAAAAATAAAATCAATATATATTGACGGCTGCAACCATTACAACCAAAACCTGCCGACCCAAATCCTATTTTTTCAATGTTTTACAGTATATTTTGCCTTCTTTTTCTAATATAAAGGTTTAATGACATGTTTAATGCATTTTTCAGGTTTTTAGAATGTTAAATTATGGCGGCTGTCTTCGGTTGTAACCGCACCCCATGAGATTTTAATATGAAAAAATTAAATAATATTATTATGATATTAATAATGCACAGGTACTTCTTACGGGTGATGAACTTGAGGCAGAAAGTTATTGAGGCCCTAGAAGAAGGGAAGAGTGTTGCGATTAAGTACCAGGATGTAAGGGATTACCTCGACCTGAAAACAGGTCATAGGGTTATATTCCTTGAACACATTAACCCTGCAAAGGAGACCGCCGCTGAAATATTGGCTGACCTTGGCAACCTTGCAAAAAGCACTATATACAGCAAGTATACAACGAATGAGATTGTCAGGGACATCAAGAAGAGGTCGAAGAACAGGAATGTCCTCCTGGTGTTCAATGACTTTCAGTTGCTTTCTAAGAACACTGCAAGGGTTCTTTTGGATCTCATGGAAGATGTCCAAGTTCTTTGTAGTATCAGGGGCAGACCCCAGAAGGGTCAGGGGCGTTTGCTTAAGAGAATGACCATCCTAAGCGATAGGTCTGACGAGGTCACTGATATTAAGATACCCCTCATAGTCTTTGCGAGCTTTATAGCAATATTAACCTTTGTTAAGGCGGGCTCGGCTATCTATAACAGGAACCACTTCGACTTTTACCTGTTTTCTGCGGCAATTTTTGTTGGCATATCTGTGGGGAGGACTCTTTTATGGATTTCTTAAGTTCAGGCAGGTGCCTCCTGTTTATCTTCTGGGTCGGCCTTCGGCGCGGCTTATTACATTTTCTGGCTTTACGCCGCAGGTTATCAGTAAGTCGGTGGGGGTCGTGGTAATTTGAAATGGTATACGCACGCCCTATTTTCGGTCTTTGTGGCGGTATTCTTTGGTTATCTCCTGAACGCAGATCTTTCACCATACTTTTTTATGTTGACAATTCTTTCATCTGTAGTGGTCGACTTTGCAGAAAAGGCGGCGTTTAACGAGCACAAAAGGCAACTTCACAATGTTTTCACCCTGATACCCTTTGTTCTCTTGTACCTCTTTTATGATGTGACCACAGGCGCCGCCATGTTGTCGGGCGTATCTTCCCATATTTTGCTTGATTTCATGACTCCAACGGGCTGCCCCTTTTTTTACCCGATTTACAAGGGGCGTTACAGGGTCGATTGGAGGCATAAGGGTAGTGGTCCCAGGGAAAAAAGGGCGTTAACAACTATAGGTATTCTTGCAGCGATTCTACTCCTTGTTATCTATGCGCCGTCCCCATTTGCGCCGACTTCGGCGATTTCCCAGTGGAAGGGTTCTGGCAGCGGGGCCTCAAACAACAGGACGGACATAAATGTGAATTTTAACTTCAGAGGCAACGGTGACACCTGGATTCACCCTTACCCTAATGGCAGTATCTTCATTGACTATGTGAGCGACGGTGACAGCAGGGTTTACAGGTACAGGGGTATCAGCCGGGGAGGGCAGGGAAAGCACCTGAAATTGGATTCTAACACCACCGAAAACAAAACCACGAAGCAAAATGAGACGGGGGGATGACTCTGGCAAGGCGGAGCCCTGCTTTTGAGAAGGTATGCAGTTTTATAGAGAAGTCTGAGAGGTTCTGTACTGACAAGAAAATCTATACTCAGAAGGTTTACCTGGACACCAGGACCGCCTGTAAGCTTGAGATTATCAGCTATATCGAGTCAAAGTCAAAAAGTGAACTTTCGAGGGAGGCTATTAAGTTATTTATAGACATATATGAATCTAAAAATGGCAACATAATAAATAAGGTGATTGAAAGCAGGATTGAATGATTATTAACCTTTATTTTTTAATTTTAACTTCTTTTTGGGCCTAAAATTATGTATTATAATTTAACAATATTATATTACTAGAATTCTCCAGGAGGTGGAAAATGCATGCGTAATGGAACACTTCTGCTTGCAGCGCTGCTTGCAGTTTTTATACTGGCAGGTTCATCGGCTGCGGCAGATGTGGGTGTTGAACTCGATAAGAACAACACGAAGCCAGTGTATAACTCGACCCTTAGGGTTAAGGTCATAGCGAAGGCAGGCAATCAGAATGTGCAAAACGCCGTTGCAACTGTTAAGGTTCCCGAGGGACTGGTCCTCCAGGACTACTACACAGCTCAGGGCTACTATGACCTCGAAACAGGTACCTGGGAAATAGGTGATATTCCCGCCTATGAGGAGAGGTCCCTGACACTTGTGTGCCTCCTCAACAGGACTGGGAATGTGACGGTGACCGCCAACGTGACTGCAGATGGTGATGAGAACCCTGCCAACAACAATGCCCAGTTGAAGTTCAGGGTCAGGGGGATCGCGGACCTTGAACTCAATGTGACCAGCAGTAAACAGAGTGCCAGGCTTGGTGATACGGTCACATTCAATGTGAAACTCAAGAACAGGGGCCCCCACGCTGCAAATAACATCAACGTTGCCAACTTCTTCTCAGGAGGCCTTGCGATTCAGAGTTACAGTTACACTACAGGTTACTTTGACGATGTGGCGAGGGAGTGGATCCTTGAGACCCTTGATACCGGTGAGGAGGCCACACTTACAGTTGTGTGCCTTGTTAACAGGACAGGTGATCTCTCTGACTATGTTTCAGTGCGTGAGGTGGATGAGGGTGATGTGAATGTCTACAACAACATAGCCCGGGCCTCAGTCGCTGTTAAGGGAACTGACCTGGACCTTGACCTCTCTGTGAGTAAACCGAGGGCCTATCAGGGTGACGTTGTCAATGTGGTCTGCCGTGTTAAGAACAATGGCCCTGAGGCCGCCCAGAATGCCAGGGTCAACCTGCAGCTACCTGCTAACCTGCAGGTCCAGAATGTGCAGGTGGACAGGGGCACCTACAGTAACGGTGTCTGGGTCATCGGTGACCTTGCAGACAACGAAGCAGCACTCCTCAATATAACAGCAAGGGTTGTATCAGCGGGCAACTTCACAGTGAACGCCACGGCGGTTTCACCTGCAATCGACGACAGCAACCCCGTGAACAACGACGATACAGCGCTGGTATCTGCAGCGATACCTAAGAAGGCCCTCAAGGTGAGGATAAAGAACAACTCTGCGGTGACCATCAGGGTGCTCTTATATGTGAACATCAATGACCACGGCAAAATCACCAGGAAGACCTACAACTTCTACCTGAAGAATGGCCTCAGCAGGGACCTCAGCCTTGGATACTTCCAGCTCGGCACCAGTGCGCTCTTCAAGCAGTACACCTACAACACCAATTACAGGCCAAGGACAGTATCCTACGAGAACACCTACAATGCCACCAGCGTCATAACCCAAAGGGTCAACGTGTCTGGGGTCAAAGGAAGGCAGAAGGCACCTGTTGTTAGGATTGCAACACTGCTGCTTGATGAAAACGGCACATCACTACAATAAATCTACAATACATTTTTAATTTTTTAAGGTGTGGCTATGGCAGAGAATGATGCCCCAATAAGGAAACTCTCCAATCAAATCTATGAGGCGATAGTCGTGATGAGGCAGATAGCTGAAATGAGGAAGGAGGTTTCGCAGCATGGGTTTGATGTCAGGATGATGGAAGTCCCTGGCATGAAGGTTGCTATCGCAGGGGACGGGGAAGTCAACTACCTTTTCATGTTACTCCCCTTTAGGGACAAGTTTAAACTAAAAAAGCGAGATGTCTGGTTGTTCAAGAAACTTTCCTATAAATTCCAGGCACGGCCTTTCATGGTAACCTTTGACAAGATGCTATCCTTCTACCCACTACACGCCCTTGAAGAAGCTGGCGAGCACTTTGAACTCGATATAAGGAATTCAAGGGGGCTGATGTTTTCTTTTGATACCATTGTGTCAGAGCAGTTGCAGCAACGGCTTGTTGTGTAGCCGCCAAAAACGCCTAGAGGGTAACCCCAGCAGGTGTTTCCCTGATTTTTTTTATTTTGTTTATTTGTTCAACTCGTAACCTGCAAAAGCCATGTGAACAACACCAGGTCCCCACCTTCAAAAACAGACAAAATTTTCAATGAATGGTCTTTTTTGTTTTATTGTGTTAAATTTGGTTTTTTGGGGTTCCAGCACACTATTCTTTATGCAATGCTATAACGAATGAATTAAATCATTTCTAATCTAAATCATAAAGTGTTACGTAGGGGTGGTAGAGTGATAGATAACTTTAAAGAAATCAGGTTAGATTTTAAAGATGAATTAAAGAAGATAACCGGTAAAGAAGTAGAATTTCCCAAGTATACAACCCAAATTATAAATTTAGCAAATCAAAACGCGCAGGGTACCCGACCAAGGGTAGTAGGTCAGATGTCAGATTTGATACATGAATGCCCCGACAAGAGTTACGAAGGTTGGAAAAAATGGTATCTGGAACATTATTCTGACCGCATCGAAAAAGCAACAAAAAAGATCAGCAAAATGATAGAAAATATGAAAGCTGCTATGGAATTGATAGATGAAGAAATGATCAGGAAATGGGTAGAAGATTTAGTTATAACCAAAACAGCGGAAGGTCTAATAATTCAAGAAATCATTCTGAAAACTATCGCTGAAGAAGCAGGTCTGGAGTGGCGCTTAGCAACCTCAAAAGAGGAAAGTAAAAACATTGATGGATTCATTGGATCTACACCGGTTTCCATAAAGCCCATGAGTTATGAATCAATGCGACCCACGGTAAGGGAGGAAATAGACATACAGACAATTTTTTACAAAAAGCCTAAAAATAGCAGATATCTTTATATCTATCACAATCTAAATATTTAACTTGGATTGTCTTTCCTTTTTTGGATTGACCTCCTGGTAAAAAAATTCGAATTCATTATTTTTTATTTTTTTATAGGTTCTGGGATAGTATAACCGAATATCTTGTTCTTGTCTCGTAGTAACCTTAAATTTGTAGTTTTCCGAATAATATTTCCCATTTTTTTCTCTAATAAACTCTATATGATCATTTATCCTCCTCATGACGATCTCATTAGATAATTTCAAAGTTTCATTTATTCTTGATTCTATCAAGTCTTTGAAATTGTGGTCTAATTCATAACCTATTGAATTTCTTCCTGCGCATGCAGCAGCAATCATGGTGGTTCCAGTGCCAAGAAAAGGATCAAGAACCCAATCACCCATGATCGAATACATGTTTATTAACCTATACGCAAGTTCAAAGGGATAGGCTGCCGCTCTTTTTCTTAAATTTTTATGATTTAGTCTTTGAGAAACTCCTGTTAAGTCAGTCCAAACATCAGAAAACCATTGGTTGCGTTCTTCCCAAAAATAAGCGCTTTCCCTGCGCAATTTTCTTTCTTCTTCTGTCTTAAATTGTCGAGGACCTTCTTTTCTAAATATCAAAATGTATTCATGTTCATGGGTGACGTAAGCATTCGGAGGAAGCATTCCAGACCCCATGAACTTTGTTGGTTTGTTAGATTGTTTTCTCCAAATTATAAATGGTAAAACTTGATATCCCCTGTCAAAGAAAAAATCAATTGTCCTGACATGGTTAGGGTATAATTGAAACTTTTTACCAATTTTCCTTGTAGCATCCCCTATATTAATGATCACCACACCTCCAGGTGCAGTTACCCTGTCGACTTCATGCCATACCTTTTCCAATTCTTCATGCATTAAATTATAAGACCTCAATCCATCTTCTTCATCTATCAGAGTTTCTTCAATTTTAGGGTTCAGTTCAGAAAAAAGGCGGTCCCATATTTCAACCATAGGATACGGAGGAGACGTGACAACAAGATTAATGCTTTTATCTTTCAATTCATTCATATCAGCAGAATTTTTAAAATAGATTCTATGTGTAGTTTTCATGGTTCCCTCTTTTTATTTTTTTAGTGTGGATATTTTTTTAGTGTGGAAATCCTTTCAAGAGAGTATAAATCAGATTATTATAATGAATGCTTTCTTTTACTTTAAAATTTCTTTACTTTAAAATTTCCCCCAATCTTCTATTATTTTATCTTTATTTACTTTATTTTATTATACAGTAGAATAAAATATATTATAATATTTTCTATTGGATACTATTAATTATATATTGTATAAGTTAATAGTATACTATATGAAGTATCTTGAGTCAGATATAAAGTGCTATACTCGCAAATACAAAAGAAAAAACAAGGAATACAAGACCGTTCAGCATATAATAAGTTTAAGAAAGGAAAAAGTCAAATCCCAAGGATTCAAATGTAATGAAGAAATAATAATAATCAAAAAACCTGATTTTAAATTACTAAGAGACATCTTGGAAAAATATGACATGACTATCAAAGAGAAAACAGAATTACAGGATCAGATAGATGAACTGCAAGTAGAATTCAATAAGCTACAAAACAAATATAAGCATATAAAATCTCTTCTAGACAAAAAAGAGAGAGAAGTTAACTACTTGGAGAACGAAGTCAAAAGACTTCAGAACAGGGGGATTATTGAGATATTGTTAGAAAAACTTAGAAAGAAAAAAGCCATTGAAGGGGAAGTTGAATACAGCAGGTAGTGGTTCTCTTGTTGTCAATGTCGTCTAAACCATTAACTGATATCGTAGTTAAAGTATGCAAGGACAAGGATGAAAAAGATGAAAAAGAGCTCATAATAGAAAAGGATCTTGTTGTTTCTATAAATATGGGTGCTGAAGGAACTGAATTGAACATCAAGGCTCCTAAAAGCAAAATAGATAAATTCATGCAATTTTTTGCAGAAAATGAAAATAAAATGCTTCGCTTATCAGTAAAAACCAGTCAGGAAGATATTTTAGAATATTATAGTGGATCTACATACCTCCTTATAGAGGGACTTGGTGTTTTGGAGGGAGATCCAGCGAACTTAATTCTTTATTTGAATTATTTATAGGATTTAATAATCTACCCTTGAAGACACAGAGAGTAAATTGCGAATTGTAACGAAACCCTCCCCCCTCACAGGAGACAGAGAGTAAATTGCGAATTGTAACCAGAAACCAAGGTCCTGCTAACATGACCAACTACACTAACTAAGCCCAAGACAAACCCAAAACCGCAACCCTGTACTGTCATCTGTCAGAGAGAGGCGTTGTTCAACTGCAAAAAATATTTATTACAAAAAAATCAAACCTTTCATATATAAAAAATTTTCAAGGTTTTTTTGTATGGCGAAGTAAAAGAGGAGTTGAACAGGAAGACCTTGCCTGTTTTTACTACAGGTTCATGCCCTTGTCCCTGTTACAAGTAGAAATTCACTCTCTGTCTCCCGGGCAATGGGGTTGTTTTTTGTTACAAGTAGAAATTCACTCTCTCTGTCCCACCGTGGGCCCATGTGCTTATATAGAAATTTGGTATTAATTCTTTTCAATTAGAAACATATATACAATAAGAAGTTAGGATTACATATAGAAATAAGGTTTCGAATTGTAAAGTTGTATTGCGGGGAGCTGCAGATGTTTGAGAAGAGACCTAAACTTTTCAAAAACAGGGATGTCCTCAGCCCGTTGTTTGTACCTGACACCCTGCAGGACAGGAAGGAAGAGGTGGGTGCTATCAGCCAGTACCTGGGGTACATCCTCGACGGCGCCACCCCACCACACCTGTTGATTGTAGGGCCCCCAGGATCTGGGAAGACCGTCACGACGAAGTATGTGATCAACGAACTCGAGAAGCACACCAGTGACGCGGTGATTGAGTACATCGTTGCGGACGGCACCGCCTACCAGGTCGCAACGTCCATTGCCAGGGCCCCCCGACGAGGTCTTGGGTTCCTGAACATTGTGGAGAAGATTAGGGAAAGGGCCTCGGAGGGAAAGATGATCATCGTAATGGACGAGATCGATAAGACCCTTTCCAGGGACGGGGATAAGCTCCTCTACCACCTTTCCAGGGAGCCGAATGTGTGCATTGTAGGCCTTTCCAACAAGCTTACGGTCATGGACATGATCGGCGACTCGGGTGTTATATCCTCGTTTAAGCCAAGGAGGATCAGTTTCGCCCCTTACAGCGCCCCGCAGCTTGAGGAGATCCTGAACTACAGGGTTGAGATGGCGTTTAACGACGGTGTCCTGGAAGACGATGTTGTGCCACTGTGCGCGGCGCTCGCGGCCCAGCGTAATGGGGACGCCAGGTATGCCCTTGACCTCCTCAGCTTCGCGGCGGATATTGCGATAAGGCAGCTTAAGGGTGTTGTCAGTGAGTCTGATGTGAGGATGGCGACTGATGAGGTTGAGGTTGAGTTTATCAGGCGTAGTATTGAGCAGTTGAGGGACAACCAGAAGATCCTCCTGTACGCCGTCATGACCTCCCAGGGGGGTACCCCCACTGAGATATATAGGAAGTACAACAAGATGGCCGAGGAGCAGTTTGGGGGCAACGCCCTCACGCAGAGGAGGCTTTCCCAGCTCCTGAGGGAACTTGAACTCTATGGCCTTGTCGAGATTGAGGTTGTCGGCAGGGGCCGTGGGAGGGGGGTTAACTGGCATGTTGTTCCTTCTTCCTCTATTGACCCTGACCTCATGCTTGAGGCCATAAGGAGGTCCCTCTGAGGCTAACCTAGGGGCAACTTTCTCTGGATTTTTGCCTGTAGTGAACTCCCTATTTTTTATGACCTCATAGTTTTTTTAGTTGGCTAAGCAGATTCTGAAGGGCTGCGCACCGCCATTTTTCGCTTATTTGCCAGCGCAGTTCTATATAACTTATATAGG